>JAJYDP010000062.1 GCA_021777365.1 Chloroflexota bacterium
GCTTCGAGATGACCGCGCCGGCGGGGAGCGTGCAGGTCCAGCGGGGCGCCTACGACGAGTACGCGCCATCGCCCAGCTTCGACGGCGTCAACGACGTCCCGCGCCTCGGGACGTACCTGCTGCGCATGGTGGTCGACGAGGCGTCGAACTGCCCGGGCTGCCGGGGCTGGCTCGCGGTCGGCCGGTTGGACGCGAACGCCGCGCTCACCTCCCCGGCACCCTCCGGGTACCAGCCGCTGGTCCGGTCCCCAGACGAGCTCGAGGCGGCCTTGGCCAGGGACCGGTCCGCCCTCGTCGGGCAGGTCGTGTTCGTCGACGGACAGATCACGCCAGGGCGCGCCAGCGGCTGCGCTGGGCCCGGCCCGTGTTCGATCGGGATTCTGGACGGCACGCCCGAGCAGGTCGTGACCACCCCGTACACCGTCTCCCAGTTCGTGCCCGGCGACGACGTCCCGACCCACAATGTGCTCGCGCTCGTCGTCCGCGCGGACGGCCTCGAGTACCTCGGCTTCGGCGCGGTCCCGCTTCCGCTCGCGGAGCTCGCCGATCCGCTCGTGACGAACGGCCTGCCGCTCCAGGTGCACCCGGTGACCGCCTGGCTGGTCGACGCCGGGCTGACCATGCGCTGCCCGGCGCCCGATCCCGCGATCCCGCCCGACACCCCCTTCGTGGTCTGCGGGGGTGCGTGGCTCACCGCGGGCCCGGTGCAGCCCGCCCACGTGACCGGCAACGTCGGCTCCATCACCCCGCCTGCCGGCGGCATCCGGGTGCAGCCTGCCGCCTACTCCGAGTTCGCGGCCGATCCGGCGCGGGAGCCCGACGGTATCGGCGATCAGCCGCGTCAGGGCACGTATTTTGTGCGCATGGTCCCCGACCCACGCCCCGGCGCCGATCCGGCCACTGGCTGGCAGATCGTGGCCCGGCTCGCGCCGTGAGCGGGGACCGACGGCCGTGCACGGGCAACCGCCCATGAACGCTCGAATCCGGCTCCTCGCCGCCGTCGCCTCCCTCGTGCTCGTGGCCGCCTGCGGCTCGGCGACCACGGTGCGCCTCAGCCCACCCGCGGTCGGCCCCACAATCAGCAACCTGCCCTCGCCAGCGCCGTCGGCACTCGGCATCAGCACGGGTCCGCTGCCCTCGGCGACGTCCGCTGCGGCGGGTTCGGTCGACCGCGTGGGCGTCTTCCCGGGTGGTTTCTGGGCCACCCGGGGCACGAAGCTCCTCATTTCCGCCGACGGTGGGACGAGCTGGAGGGCCGGCACGCTGCCGTCGCCCTCGCCGCTCGCGGTGGACGTCCTCGACGCGCGCCACGCCTGGGCGGTGTACCCGGTCGGCGCCACGGAGACCGGGCAGGCCGGCCGGAGCAGCGACGTGCTGCAGCTGTTCGTCTTCCGGACCAGCGACGGCGGCACCACCTGGGACGCGGCGAAGCTGACCGAGAACGTGGCCGACTCGATCGTCGTGCCGGCATTCCGCGATGCCGAACACGGCTACATCCTCGCGTCCGCTCTGCGCCAGAGCAGCGGGGTCAGCTCGCTCCTCGCCACCAGCGACGGGGGCGCCACCTGGGCCCCGGCCGGCCAGGGCGCCTGGCTGGGCGCCGAGTTCGGCACCGGGCCTGAGGGCACCCTCTGGGCGGGCAGCGAGCCCACCGCGGGGCCCGAGCAGCGCCCCCTCCTCGACGTCAGCCGCGACGGCGGGCAGCACTGGACCGACGCCCGGCTGCCCGGCCTGGTGGGCGCCACCGGCGCGCGCTACTCGCTTCTCGGACCACCCTCGTTCTTCGGCACGCCGGGCGTGGTGGCGGTCCTCGACGAGTCGGGATCGGCGCAGATCGTGCGGATCTTCACGAGCGCAGACGGCGGGCGGGCGTGGACGCAGGCCGCGGACCTCGGCCGGAGCGATCTCGCCTCGTTCGCCGTGCCGCTCACGTTCGCCGCCGCCGGACCATCGCGCTGGCTCGTCGGCGGGCTCGACGGCGCATCCCTGCGCGTCACGGGCGACGCCGGGCGCACGTGGCGCGACGTGCCCGCCGACGGGCTCCCGGCAGGCATCACCGGCCTCCTGTTCGCCGACGCCTCCCACGGAGCCGCGGAGGTCGCGCCTGACGATGCGCTCTACGTCACCGCGGACGGGGGGATGACGTGGACGCCGGCGTCCCTGGCGCCGTCTGCCGCAGCTTCGCCGGGACCGGGCGCCTGGACCGGCCTGCGCTGGAGCGCGCCCGCCGTGCTTCCGAAGGGCGACGCGCGCTATGCCACGCCCGATGACGTCGTGGCGTGGGCGGGCGGCTACGTCGCCGCCGGCTTCCTGCAGTACGACGGCGGCGATGCGCCCGCCGCCTGGTGGTCGGCGGACGGTCGCAGCTGGACACGGGCCGTGGCGGGCCACACGCAGCCCGCGGCGTCGATGCGCTGGCTCGCAGCGCTCGGCGACCGGCTGGTGGCGATCGGGACGGGAGGCGCTCCGGTGTGCACGGCACCCGGCCCCGGGGAGACGTGCGCCCCTCTGCCGGTGCTCACCTGGACCAGCCCGGACGGGCGCACCTGGACAGAGGGGCCGTCCGCGGCCACATTCGGCGGCGCCACGATCGCTGCGGTCGCCGCGGGGCACGGCCGGATCGTGGCCGTTGGAGACACGGGCTTCGACCATCCCGCGATCTGGACCTCGACCGACGGGACGACGTGGACCCGGGAGGCCCTGCCCGCTGCGACGTTCGCACAGGCGCACCCAGGAGCCGTCGTCGCGTTCGCCGGCGGGTTCGTGCTGGCCGGTGGAGTGGGCGGTGTGCAGCCGCCCAGCGGCGGCGTGGTGCCCAACGTGCTCTCGTCACCGGCGATCTGGGTCTCGGCGGACGGCCTCTCCTGGCGGCGGGCGAACCTCGCCGACCCGGCGAACGCCGGGCAGGTCGTGACGCTGGTCGCAGGCGCCGATGGCCTGCTCGCGGTCGGCCCCACGCCGACCGGCTACACGGCGGCCGTCTGGACCTCCGGCGATGGGCGGACCTGGACCCGCCTGTCGGATCCGAACGTGCTACCCGGCGGGTCGATCGCCTCGGACGGGCGGCACATGATCGCTCAGGTCTACGTCAGCGACGATCGGGTCTCGTTCTCGGCGTCGAGCGACGGCACGACCTGGCAGCCGCTGGCGGACACCGGCGCCACGGCCACCATGCCGCGCTGGCCGGGCCCGCAGAACCCCACCATCTCGGCGGTCCGCGTCACCCCCAGCGGGCTCATCGTCCTCGGCTCCGACGGGCGCGACGGCAGCTCGCCGATCTGGGTGGCGCCCGCGGTGGTCGGGCCGTGACCGCGCACGATCCGTCGGCGCACGTGGCCAGGCGGGGACCGCGCACCACGCGACAGGCGCTTCGTCGACGAGCCGGCCTGGCGAGCGCCGTGCTGCTCGTCGCCGCCTGCGGAGGTCGAGCGCCGTCGGCCACCCCGTCGCCAGCGCCGCTCGTGCCGGGCTCGTCGCTCGGTGCTGCGTCCGTCGCGACCACGGGCACGCCGGGCGCGCCGGTGTTGGCGATCGGGGTCCCGCTGCTGGTGGGCCAGCACACCGGTATCAAGGCCGCCCTCGCCGACAGTGCCAGCGGCCCGGTGGTGAGCGTCTACGAGCCACAGCTCGCGGTGCCCGGCCCGCTGCCCCTCGGGTCGGGCCAGCCCGTGGGCTGGAACTGCCCGGCGAGCCCGGTTGGCCTCGTGGGCGCCTCATCGGTCAGCTGGACCACCGCCGGCCAGTCCATCCTCGCGCTCGCCGGGGATGCCTCGGCCCCAGGACCCGTGGGCATCGGGTTCACGCCCGACTGCGCCCGCACCACGGTCCTCGCGCCGCATTCGGCGACGTCCTGGGCGGCGTCCGTTGCGCCGTCCATCCTGAACGCCGGGGTGTGGTTCCTCGGCATGAAGCCGGGTGACCCGAACACCGTCGTCGCCTGGTCGCCGGCCACGGGGCAGCTCGCGATGAAGGGCGGCTTCGAGTCCTGGACCGGCGACGGTGGGCGCACCTGGACCAGCGGCGAGACCGATCCGGCGATCCCGGCGGGTTGGGACTGGTCCGGCGCGTTCTGGCAGGTCGGGCCGGGGAGGCTCGTCGCCTCGCGCGGTCCTGGGTTCAGCGTCGATCCTGCCGCGTCGATCCCGACGGACATCACCTGGGATCCGACGGCCGGGCAGGTGCCGCCGCTGATGGCGACCGGCGTCTTCCGGGACCGCGTGCTCTTCGGTGGGCGGGACGCGGCCCTCGAGTCGGTGGCTACCGACGGCTCCGGGATCACGCGCCTCCCCATCGCCACCTGGCGCATCTCCGCGGGGTCGCGGTTCGTGGCTGCCGAGGGGAGGGACCTCGCCACCGGCGCCCCCACCCTCGCGGTCTCGTCCGATGGGGTGCACTTCGCGAGCGTCGCCCTGCCGGCCGAGTTCGCGCAGGCCCCGACCGACTCGGTCGCGCTGCTCGCGCTCGACAACCGGGTGCTACTGACCGACCGGTCTGCGGTCGCCGATCCGCGCGGGGCGGCCATCCACGTCTGGTCGGTCCCGGTGACAGGCGCGCCTGCATCTCCGCCATCGCCCACCCCGATCCCGACGCCGTCGATCCCGTCTCCGCCGCCCGCCGAACTGACCTCGACCTGGACGCCGGTGACGCTCCCGAGCGTGCTGTCGGTCGATGCCTTCGGCGGCCCGGGCGGCGGGTTCTCCGCCCTGCCCGGCGGCGGCTTCATCGATTTCGTCCCGGCCCCTCCCACGCGGACCCTCGTCTTCACCTCGCTCGACGGCTCGCGCTGGATGCAGGTCGGCGAGGTGACGGGCACGGACGCGCACGGCATCTCCGGGCCGGTAGCCAGCGACGGCCACGTCTTCGTGGCCCTTGGCTCCGAGCAGGGAGGCCAGGGCGGCTATGGCATGCAGCAGAACGGCGCGACGTGGGTCTCGCGCGACCTGCGCAGCTGGACGAAGGCGCCCCACCAGGCGGCGTTCGGGGGCGCGGAGTTACACGCCATCGCGGCGGGCCCCGCGGGCTTCGTCGCGACCGGGTTCGACCAGGGCGGCCAGTCGATATGGACCTCGCCCGACGGGCTCCACTGGTCTCTCGTGACCAGCGACCAGCCATCGGCGAGCGACACGGTCGAGGCGACCGCAGTCATCTACAGCCGGGGCGAGTTCGTGATGGTGGGCCGCCTCGACAACGACGCGGCTGCGTGGACATCGCTCGACGGCCGGCACTGGACCATCCACGCGCCGCTGCCGGGCGGCTCGGACGTGGTGCTCGAAGGGCTCGCATCGACGCCGTCCGGCTTCCTCTCGCTGGGCACCGGCGGCCCGCAGGTGGAGGTGTCGCCCGGCGTGTTCCTCTCGCCCGTCGCGCCGTGGACCTCGACCGACGGCGCGAGCTGGATCTCCGGACCGTCGAGCCCGGCCCTCTTCGGCGCCTACCCGACGCTCGTGTCGGCCCCGGGGGGCTTCGTCGCGGCCGGCACGGTCGGCTCGACGGGCTCCGGACTCTGGACCTCGCGCCACGGGACCGACTGGGTGCCGGTGGCCGGCGTGCCGCTGGTACCCGCCGACCAGCTGCAGTCCCCGCAGCTGCTCTCGGACGGACGGCACGTCCTCCTGATCGAAGCCGGCCCGAGCGGCCGGACCGCTCTCGTGTCGGGCGGGCTGACGCGATGAGCGCGGGCGTCGATCGACGTCACGGCCGGTGGGTCCCGCTCGCCGCGGCCACGGCCGTCGGCATCCTGCTCGCGGGCACGCTCCTCGCCGCCGTCCTGCAGCACCCGGTGGTGCCCACGGGAACGCCGTCGCGCGTGAGCCCGACGTCGTCGCCCGCCGGATCCCCGTCCGCGCCCGCGGCCACCCTTGTCGATCGCGTCGCCGGCACGTTCTCCGGGGTCAGCTGGTCGCCTGATGGGCGCGCCTTCCTGGCCATCGTCCAGGCCAGCGATGGCACGAGCGACGTCCGCGTGTATGGCGCCGATGGGCGCCGGCTCTGGGTCGAGCCCGGATCGGGGGCAACCTGGGTGGACGCGACGCACGTCGCGGTCCTCGTGCCCGACGGACCGGTCGTCGTCTGCAGCACGGACGGCTCGTCGCGGATCACCATCGCGGGGTCCTGGCGCGCCGTGTTCGGGAGCGGTCACGGGGCACTCGCACTGCTCGCCTCGCCGGGCGCCCTGCCGGGTGCCACGTTCACTGTCTGGCGCCTCGACGGCACCCGGAGTGCCCCGGAGCCCGGGATCCCGGCGGCGTGGTCGCCCGACGGCAGCCGCCTCGCGTACTGGCTCTCGCTCGTCACCGGTCAGGGGCGCACGCAGCGCCCGATCGTTTTCGCGGCGACCGGAGCGCCGACGCGCGCAGTTCTGGCGGTCCTCGACCAGGAGTCGATGGGCCAGGTGATCGCCTTCCCGGCGCATCCGCTCGACGGGCGGACGCCGGTCGCCTGGAGCCCGGACGGACGCTGGATCGCGGGCGACCTGGCCGGCCAACCTTTGGGCCCCGTCGTCCTCGGCGTGCCGTCCCCCCGGGCCGATCCGAGCGTGGCGCCCGCGGTCGTCTCGCTCCCCGCCAAGCTCCACCTCGCCGGCTGGACCAGCGACAACCGGCTGCTGCTCGCGTACATGGCGCAGGCCGCGACCTGGGGCAGTGCGACGCGGACGCTCAGCGCGGGTTTGCCCCCTGGCGCACGCGCCATGGCGGACCCCTGCGGCCGCACCCTGCTGCTCGACGCCACCGGTCGCGCGATCGGCACCGTCTCCAGCGACGCGTCGGGCTTCGCGTTCCTCGGTCCACCCGTCCCCGCGATCTCGCCCGACGGGACCCTGCTCGCCGAGCCCAGTTGTGCGGATACCGCGAGCGAGCTCCTCCTCGCCAGCGTCGCCGCGCTCGCTCCGGCGCCCGCGCCCTCGCCGCTCGCGCTCGCATCGTCCACGTCCCCGCCGCCGGTCGTGGCGGCCAGTGGCTGGCCGGTCGCCCTCCCCGGCGACGGGACGTCGACGCCTGTCCTCGGGGCTGACGGGACGCTGTACGTCGCGGTACCCGATCAAGGCACGCGCCAACCCTGGGGCCTCTTCGCCTTCGACGCGAGCGGCCACGTCCGCGCGGGCTGGCCATACCGCTTGCCCGCCGCTGGGCCGTCGATGAAGCTCGTGGCTGCCCCGGACGGCACGCTCTACGTCGGCGCCGCGCAGGAGATCGTCGCGCTCGGGCCCGACGGCGCACCCCGCCCGGGCTGGCCGGTCGCGCTGCCGTCCACCCTGACCGGGATGGTCCTCGCCGCTGATGGCACCCTCTACGCGGAGTCCTGGTCCGCGGGCCAGGGCGACACGCTCACCGCGCTCGGGCCCGACGGTCGGACCAAGGCCGGCTGGCCGGTGTCGCTGCCCGCGCCCGGCGCCCAGCTCCTCGTGGCGCCCGACGGCACCGTGTACGACATGGGCGAGGTCAGCAGCTGGCCCAACGAGACGATGCGCATCAGCGTGCTCGACCCCTCCGGGCTCCCGAAGGCCGGCTGGCCGATCACCCTGCGCGGGGCGGAGCCGGGGATGGCTCTCGCGCCTGACGGCACCCTCTACGCCTGGTGGTTCGAGGGTACGCCGGGCAAGGTCGCCGGCTGGACCATCGCATCCACGCATGTCGAGGCCCTGGGCCTCGACGGACGACCCAACTCGGGATGGCCGGTGACGCTCGCCGGGCTCGCCTCGGTGCCCGCGTTCGGCGCGGATGGTACCGCCTACCTCACGCTCGGCTCGACGCAGGGCGGCACCGGCGCCGTGCTCGCGCTCGACCGCACCGGCCACACGCTGCACGGCTGGCCGGTCCGCCTGCCCGACGGCCTGCGGGGGTTGTGGGCGCTCGACGCGCAGCCCGGCGGGATCGGGAACGCGCGGCCGCCCGTGGTCGCGGCCGACGGGACGCTCGTCCTGGGCGTGTGGCACGCGAGCGCCGGCGGGACGCTCGGTGCGGAGGGCACGATCCTGCTCGATGGGCGCTCCGGGACGGTGCTCACTGGCTGGCCGGTCATGCTGCCGGCGGGCACCATGTTCGCGCGCTCCGCTCCCAACGCGGTCCCTGGTGGGGCCGAGCTGCCGCCGGCCCTGCGGAGCGCCGGCGGGATCGCCTATGCACGCATGCTTCCCGGCGGCGGCTGGCAGGTCGAGGCCCACGACCGCCAGGGCCGGCTCGTGTCGGGCTGGCCGCAACGGCTCCCCCTTGCCACCGTGCCCGCCTGGCTCGGCCTGGGGCCTGGCGACCGTCTCGTCGTCGAGGCGGTGCCCCTCGGCGGGACGGATCAGCGCACGATCCTGAGCGCCTTTGACCCGCTCGGGGGCGTGGCGCGGTAAGACCGGCAGACCCTCGACAACGGGCGGGGCCGAGCGCAGGATGGAGCGGTCCCGCGACTCGAGGGGGATCGGCCCGATGCTCCAGGCGTGGTGGAACGCGACCATGGACGCGCGGCGGGTGATCAGCCTGCTGATCGGCGTCGCGGGCCTCGCGCTGATCGCGCTCAGCGTCGCCGTATCGACCGTGCCACTGGCGCTCGACGGCACCCTCGTCATGGCCGTGTGCATCCCGGCCCTCGGGGCGGCGGTGGGTGGATATGTCGGCCACCGCTCGTCCGACCCTCGCCGCGCACGCCTGTGGGCGTTCGCCTACGGCATCTCGAGCGGCGCGCTCGTCGTCGGCATGTTCGCGATGGCCGCCCTGCTCCGACCTACCGTGCAGGCCATGCCGGGTCTCGGGGATGCCTGGGCCGGCCTCTTCGTCGTCGGCTGCCTCCTCGGGTTCGTCGGCGCGCTCCTGTGGGAACGCGACCCCCGCCGCCGGCGCGTCTCGGCACGGCTGCTCCTTGCGGTCTGGCTTATCGCCGGCGGTGCCGTGGTGAGCGTGAGCCGGGGCCCGTGGGCATGGCTCGGGGCACTCGCCTTCCTGGCCGGCTTCGGCGTGCTCCTCCACGCCCTCGTCAGCAACGCAGCGCTCCACCAGGGCGCGGCCGTGCCGGGCCTCTGGCCGTCCGCTTCGGTCGGCCCGGATCCGACGCACCGCCGGACGTCGTGAACGGGTGCAGCGGCCCGGTCGGCGTCGTGGACGGCGGGTGGCGACACGACTCCTTGGGCTATCCGCCACGGTCCTCGAGCCCAACGCACCGCGCCCTCCACGCCCCAGAGACCCGCCGGGGTGTTGGGGATCTCGGGTCACGTCGCGGCGGGCGAGCGGTGGCGTAGGATCGCGTGCAAGCGGTTCCGGCGGGGAGCTGTGCGCGGCGAGGGAGCGGGCCGAATCCGCCCCGTCGACGTGTGGCGCGGTGCGACGGCGGGGACCAGCATCGCGATGTTCCCCAGCGTCGTCGTCGCCGCTCGATTCGACACGCCGCTGCTGGCCTTCGTCGAGACCGCGGTGTTCGGACTGCTGGCTGTCCCCGTCGTGATCGTCCCCGCGCTGGCGACCGGCCGACGGCGGGACATCTTCGGGATCCCCGGGCCGACCCCGTCTCACCGGCCACTGTGGCAGGCGACGCCAAGCGTTACCCGATCGTTGCCTCAGCCTCGCCACATGCGTGGCACACCCCCCGCCTCGGACGCATGCTCCCCGTGCTGGGGTGTCTCGAGCGTTCGTGTGCCGGGCCGCACCCAGAGGACTGAGACCCACGAACTGGTTGACGCGCCGACACCTCGCTGACCATCGCCGGACGAAGCGCAATCGGGCCGGCGTCTCCTGTTCGGCGAAGCTCGCCCTGGCGCGCTCCGGGCATCTCGCTGCCCCTGCTGCAGGCGGCCGAGGAAACCGGGGTGTCGCTACACGCCTCGGAGGAGCATCACGAGAACCGCCACGCCGCAGACGGCCATCGCGACGACGAGCAGCGCCAGCACGCCGAGGAAGCCCCACAACGCGCTGGAAACGCACGCGAGTCCCAGCCACGACAGGACGACGATCAGGCCCACCGTGGTTCGGTGGGCGAGGTAGGAGCCCCCGGGGCGGCCGGCTTGCGAGCGAAGCCAGCGAACGGCAAGTCCAACGCCCAGGAGGAGGGCCAATCCGACGGCGAGCGTAACGAACTGATTCCCGAGCACCGGCCCGAACACTCCTTGCCCCTTCCGCACCGGCGTGCCGTTGCGTTCCTGCAGCCGAGTCGAGCATGCACCATGCAGGCGACGTGCGTCCAGTTGACGAAACGCCAGCGGCAGGCTCCATGCTGGGGGCGGGTCCAGGCCACAATCGTCGGCTTTGCCATCCCGCCCAAGGGCTGTGCACGGGCCGGGTCCAGGACCTGCCGCCGACGTTCCTCCCGTCGCGGCTCTGGATCACCGGTGCGGGCTGGCTGGTCTGGATCGGCGAGGCGCTCGCCGCGGACGGCAGCGCCGTCCTGCTCCTCGACGCCGCGCCGATCGCGGGGCTCGAGCACCCGTAGGGAGCGCCCGCGCCCTCTCCCAGTCCGCTCTGACGAAGATCGAACCTTCCGCGCGCGTCCGTCGTCTGGACGTGTATGGTCGGCAGGGAGGCGATGGTGGCGGACCGGGAGGACAGCGGGGGCCGCAGCGAGGCCGAGCGGGCGGCCGCGTTCGCGCGCCTGACAGACCGTGCCCTGGCGCCCTCCTACCGGCTCGCGGCGCTGCTGCTGGGCAGCGAGATCGAGGCCCAGGACGCGGTGCAGGACGCCGCCCTCCGCGCCTGGGACCGCTTCGCCGACCTGCGGGACCCGGCGCGCTTCGAGGCCTGGTTCGGGCGCATCCTCGTGAACGGCTGCCGCGACCGGCTGCGGCAGCGCCGGCGGGTGCGCACGCTGCCCATGGACTACGTCCCCGACCTGCCGGCACCCGACGGCCTGCCGCGCCTCGTCGAGCGCGACGCCCTGCGCCGTTCGCTCGCCGAGCTCACCGCGGACCAGCGCACGGTCGTGGTCCTGCACTACTTCGCCGGCCTCTCGCTCGAAGAGGTGGCCGAGCACACCGGTGCGCGGCCCGGCACGGTGAAGTCCCGCCTGCACGCCGCGCTCGCGGTGCTCCACGCCGCCTACGACGCGGCCCAGCGCACCGGCGGGGGGAGTCTGCGATGAACGACGAACGGTTCGAGCGCGACCTCCACGCGGTGCTCGAGGCGCTGGCGCCACGGGACGTCCCGGCCGAGCTGCGCGCCGCCGTGGCGGCCGTCCCGCAGCGGCCCGCCCGGCGCTGCCGGCGCTGGCAGGGGCGCCTCCTCGCGGCCGCCGCTGCGGTGGTGATCCTCGCGGCCGCCGCGCTGGTCGCGATCCTTGCCCGCCCGGCGGTGGGGCCGGGGTCGGCGCTGCCCACGCCCCACAGCGCGCTCGTCAGCGGCTTCGTCGAGCAGACCGACGGGCTCTACGGCTACCGCATGCTGCGCCCCGCGAACTGGACACCCGAGGGAGGCGGACTGCCGTTCGGTCGTGGGTACTTGGCGCCCGGCTTCGAGGGCACGCAGGTGCAGGGGATCGTCATGACGGTGGTGAACCTGCAGGTGGCCGGGGAGGCCGCGGAACCGACCGGCACCATCGGGGACTGGGTCCTGTTCGGGCAGCACCCGACCCTCCAGGCCTGGACGGCCGCCATCGAGGCGGGCTGGAGACGCGACGGCTGGGGCTTCACGCTCCTGCGCTCGCTGCCCACGGCGAAGATCTACGCGCTCACCTCGCTCGGCGGCAGGCCGACACCCGTCCTCGTGCTGTCGGCCTACGCGATCGCCGAGGGCCAGCCGTTCCTGCTCCAGCTGCAGGGCAGCGGCACGTACCGGGATCTGACCCGGCTGGAGAGCGACGGTGTCCTCGACGACTTCGCCACGATGGTGGCGAGCATCCGGGCGGTGCCACCCGAGGCACAGAACGTCGCGCCGCCCCTCCCGACCCCGGCGTCGCCGGAGCCGTACCAGCCGACGGCTCCTCCCGGCCCATCGCCCGTGGCCTCGTTCGCGCTGCCCTCGACGCTCGGCGCCTTCACGACACCGGTCCCCCCGGCGGCCGACGTCCCCTGGACCGGCATCCGCTGGACGCGCCTCGCGGCCGGTGATCCGCTCGCGCAGGTGCGCTCGGTCGTGCGCTGGAGCGGTGGCTTCCTCGCTGTCGGCCTCGACCAGCAGGGCCCGAGCGGCTGGTGGACGCCCCTGTGGCGCTCGAGCGACGGGGCCCACTGGCAACCCCTGGGCCCCGTGCTGGGAACGAACGCGCTCGTGCTCGGCGTGGCGGCGGGAGGTCAGCTCGTGGCGTTCACCGCTGCCGGCGGCACCGCATCGTGCCCGCCGTCGATGTGCGGCAGCCTGTACGGCCCGATCACGTCGTGGACCTCGGCGGACGGCCTGGCCTGGATCGCCCACGCCGGTCCGGACCTGCCGCTGCCGCCCGACGGCGAACCGCACGTCTCGCTTGCGGGCGGGCCCGCCGGTGCGGTCGCCGCGTTCGCGCCTGTCTCGGGCGGGGCCGACCTGACGGCCCGGGTGGCGACCTCGCCCGACGGCGTCACGTGGTCGCTGCTGCCCCTTGCCGCCTTGCCGGCCGACACGCTCCTCTGGGACGTGCACGCCACGGCGGCCGGGTTCGTCGCCGCGGGGCGCACGTGGCCGGCCGGCGGCTCGATCACCGGGAGCCTCGCGCTCACCTCGCGCGACGGCCGCACCTGGACGAGCACGCCGCTGCCCATCGCCGCCGACCGCGTGGCGCTGGTCGATGGACTCCTCCAGGGCGCGGGCGGCTTCCTCGCCACGGGCTCCGACTACGGGCTGCTGGGGACCACCCTCTGGTGGCGCTCGAGCGACGGCCGGACCTGGCAGGCGCTGGCGGACTATCCGCCGCTCGGCACCTGCCCGATCGCCGTCTGTGGTCCGGACACCCAGCCCGAGGGCGACCTGGGCGCCGACGGCACCCGCATGGTGGCCTATCGCGGCGGCACCGATCCGGGGGTGTGGACGTCCGCCGATGGCCGATCCTGGAGCCGGCTCGCGGAGCCTGGCACCCCGCTCTCGGTATTCCAGGCGAGCGGCGAGCTCGTCGTGCTGCCCGATGGCGTGCTCCTGACCGACGGGTCGACGACCTGGTTCGGGCAGGCGCAGACGCGCTGACCCGCACGCCCAACACCTGTTGCGGTCGGCAGTCAGCCGACTCGCTGCTCGGCCGCCGGTGCAGCCCCGCACCCTCACCCCGGTCCGATCTCCTCCCAGGTCGCGCCGCCGTCGGTGGTGCGGTACAGACGTCCGACGAGCCCGAGCGCCCAGCCGTCGGTCGCGGACACGAACGAGACCGGCTGCACGCCCTCGATCGACGCCTA
>JAJYDP010000875.1 GCA_021777365.1 Chloroflexota bacterium
AACACGACCTGCGGGACGTCTCCCGATCGCTCGTACGCCGCCTGCGGCCCGAAGACCCATTCGTCGCTGCGGCGCAGGACCACCGTCGGATCGTCCAGGTCGAGCAGCGCGAGGCCCATCCGGTAGATCGGGCCGGCCGCCGTCGCGTGGACGCCGTGGTAGAGAATGAGCCAGCCCTCCGCCGTTTCGACCGGTGGCGGCCCGAGACCGATCTTCCCGGCGTCCCACCACGCACCGTCCCGGGCCTCGAGCAGGAGCCGGTGGTCCGCCCAGTGGCGCAGGTCCGGCGAGAACGAGATCCACATGTGGGCTCCGCCGCGGACCGGCGAGGGGCGGTGGATCATGGCCCAGCGGCCCCCGAAGCGGCGGGGGAAGAGCGCGGCGTCTTTGTCCTCGGGCGTCATGACGGGCCCGATCCGGTCCACGTCGCGGAAGTCGCGCGTGGTCGCGAGCGCGACGAGGGGTCCCCGGCTGCTGTACGCCGTATAGGCGATGACCCACGTCCCCTCGTCGGCCAGCCAGGTGAGGCGGGGGTCCTCGCAGCCCCAGACCTCCTCCGGCGCGCGCTCCGGCTCCGACCGGAGGAGCGGTGCCGCGTCGAACCGCCAGCCGGAGACGCCGTCCGTGCTGCGCGCGACGTGGAGCTGCGAGATGCCGCGCATGTCCTCCACGCGCACGAGCAGCACCGTCTCCCCGTCCACGCGCGCCGCGCCGGGGTTGAAGACGGCGTTGGCCGGATACGGCACGTCGGCCGCCGTAAGGATGGGGTTGGTCGGGTTGCGGCGGAACAGGGCTTCGCGGACGCTCACCATGAGGCCCTCGCCGGGATCGGGCCCAGGCGGGGGGGACGGCGGCGATCGGCGTGGGCGGGTCGCGGTGCCGGCACCGGCGCCGGGGTCGGCCTCGCCCGCGCGAGGTCCCTCAGAGCTCGCATCCGCTCGGTGGCCATCAGCCACATCAGCGTCGACTCCGCGCCCTGGTTCGCGTTCACGCCGTCGGGGGTCAGGCCGTCGTGGCAACCGCCCCGCCCGGGGTCCGCCACCAGCGCCCCGACGTCGTTGTCCCCGAGGAACCAGGCGTAGGCACGCTCGGCGGCCTCCCGGTATCGCTCGCGACCGGTGGTGCGGTAGGCGGCGTCGGCCGCCAGGAGCAGCGACGTTGTCTCGATCGGCTGCTGATCGAAGCGGGCACGCGCGCCGTCGCGCGGCCACCAGCCATGGCAACCGACGGGCGAGATGCGGCCGTCGGGAAGGGTCTGGACGGCCAGCAGCCAGTCCAGGACCCGGAGCCCGGTCCGGGCCGCGTCGGCATCGGCCAGCCGTGAACCGGCGACGATCAGCGCCTGCGCCGGCAGCCCGTTCTCGTACGTCAGCGAAGTCTCGGGCCAGGGCCACTCGCGGACGTACCCCCGTGCCTCGAAGGAGCGCCGCAGGGCGGCGGTGAGCCGGCGGTACGCCGCGGGCAGCGAGCTGCCGATACCCCCGCCCCGCGTCGCCGCGTCGCAGCCCAGCATCGACGACGCGCGCGCGCGATTGGCGGTCAGCTCCAGCGCAGCCGGGAGGGCCCGGGCGAACATCGCGCGGGCCTCCTGCCGCATCGCGGGCTCCCCGGCTCGCCGGATCGCCTCCCCCAGCGCAAACACCGCGCGCCCGTGGGCATCCTCCGAGCCGATCTCGTCGACCCACGATCCGTCCGCGCGACGCAGGTTCCGGACCCGCCCCTGGCCGGCGTCCAGCGCGTCGGACAGGAACTGCAGCGAGCGGCGCGCGCTGGACGCCACGGCCTCCCAGCCGAGGACGCGGGCCTGGAGCAGGTCCACCACCAGGGCACGCGCGACGTCATCCGTGCTGTAGCCGTGGGCCGGATCGGGCACGGTGCCCCGGGCATGCTGGAGGATCCCGAACTCGCCCGTGAGGGCTTCGAGGTGCTCGCGATGCGGTGGATGCACGGGATGCACGGGACCTGCGCCGGCGGTCTCAGGCATCGAGCACCCGCGACGGGAGCGCGCGCAGCAGCGCGTGCGGGAGCCGTCCGGCGCCCCGGTCGACTCGGGCGTGGCCCGGTCGGGCGACCCGGTCGAACAGCGCCCGGTAGGCCGCGCCCACCTCGGGCCAGACCATGTGCCGCCCGAAGCGATGCGCCCGGGCACCCATCTGCTCGCGGTGCAGCGGGTCGGCGAGCAGTTCCACGAGCGCGCCGGCGAGCGCCGGCGGGGAAGCCGGCGGGACCAGGGTCCCGCGCTCGTCCGCCAGCAGCTCGACCGCGTACTCGTAGGGGGTCGACACCACCGCCTTGCCGGCGCCGACCGCGTAGGACAGCGTGCCCGAGACGATCTGCTCGAGGTTCGGGTACGGCGTGACGAACACGTCGGCCGCCTGCAGCCAGCGCCCGAGCTCCGTCTGCGTCACGAATCGGTCCACGAACCGCACGTGGTCGCCCACGCCCAGCTCGGCGGCGCGCGCCACCAGGCCGTCCCGGTACGCCTCACCCTCACGTCGCAGCAGCTCGGGGTGCGTGGCACCCAGGATCACGTACAGGGCGTTCGGGATCGCGTCCACGACCGCCGGCATGGCGGCGATGGCGAGCTCATACCCTTTTCCGGGCCCGATCAGCCCGAAGCTCAGGATGACGGCGCGCCCTGCGAGGCCAAG
>JAJYDP010000876.1 GCA_021777365.1 Chloroflexota bacterium
GGCTCTTCATCGTGGCCGCGTACGTCGTGTACGCCGCGCTCGCGCTGGGCCGATGGCGGGGACGGTCTGCCTTGCTGGTGGGTCTGCCCTTGATGGGGATCCTGCTCGGCCTCGCCTGCGCCTCGAAGTGGGTCGGCTTCTACGCCATCGGTGGCATCGGGCTGCTGACGCTGTTGCGCAGCGGCCTGGGCCGGACCCTCGCGCTGGGCTCCATGGCGGTCCTGGCCGGCATCCTGGGCTACTACTCGATCAGTGCCGCCCCGGACGTCACCAGCCCGCAGCTGAACGTGACGTTCCTGCTGATGATGATCGTGCTGACGCTCGTCCTGGCCGCCGCGATCGCCGTGCGGACGATCCACTGGACCGTGGACGAGCTGCGGTTCGCGGTGTGGGCCCCGCTGGTCCTTGGGGTCCTGGCTGGGGCCGCGGGGATCGTGCTCGGCGGCCGGCTGCAGGGTTCCCCGCTGTCGCAGAACCTCCTCCTGGCGGGGGGCTTCGTGCTGGTGCTGGTGGCGACGTCCGCCTATGCGGCGCCGACGCTGCTGGCGCGGTTCGGGGCGGGTCCCCTGGCGCCGCCCCCGGCTCCGGGCGAAGCCCGCACCTTCGTGGAGCCTCCGGCCGACCCGCCCTCGGAGAGCTGGCTGGTGCCGGGCGCCTCGCTGGGCGCGCCCTGGCTGTGGGCGCTGGCGTGCATGACGCTGGTCCCACTGGTGGTCTACGTGATCAGCTACATCCCCTGGGTCGCCCTGGGCAACCAGTTCTGGACCGGGTTCCCGGCGGGCAACCACGGGCAGACGCTGTGGGAGCTGACCGTCTCGATGTTCAACTACCACAACGACCTGCGGGTGCCGCACCCGGCCTCATCGCCGTGGTGGGCCTGGCCGTTCGACCTCAAGCCGGTCTGGTGGTACCAGGGGACGCTGGGGAACGGCACAGGGGCGTCCATCTACGACACCGGCAACCTCGTGCTGTTCTGGCTCTCCATCCCGGCCGTGCCGTGGGTGGCGTGGCAGGCCTGGCGCCGGCGCAGCGTCGCGCTCGGCATCGTGGTGCTGGCGGCCGCCAGTCAGTGGCTGCCGTGGGTCTGGGTGGACCGCGCCACGTTCCAGTACCACTTCCTCACCACCCTGCCGTTCTCGTTCCTCGCGCTGGCGTACTTCGTGGCCGAGCTCTGGCACGGACCGGCCCGCAGGACCTGGGCCCTTGCACGGGTGTCCGCCGCGATCGCGATCCTGGGTCCGGCGATCCTGTGGCTGGTCAAGGGGCCGCTGTGCGTGTTCGCGGGCACGTCGATCGTCGATCCCGGGTCGCAGGTGTGCGGCGCGGTGGCGAACCCGGTGATCGTGACGCAGCGGGTTGCGGCTGCCGCGCTGGTGATCGTGATCGGGCTGGGAGGTGCCGCGTGGCTGTGGTGGTCGGCCCGGCGCTCCCGGATGGGTGGCGGCGGACCACCCGGCGCCGGCCAGGTGCGCGCGTTCCTGCCCGCCGGGGTCGCCGTCGCGATGACGGTCGTGGCGCTCGTGGTGGCCCAGACCGTGATCCCGGACGTCACGCTCGCCTCGGTGCCGCTCGGGAGCGGCGGGCCGCTCGTGGTCGCGGCGGTCGTCGGCCTGCTGCTGTGCGGCCCCGCCTGGCTCGTCCTGCGGGCCCGTGACCCGCGCCGCTTCGCCGCGGCGGTCGTGGTCGCGGCGGCGCTCTGGTTCGTGGTCTGGTATCCGAACCTCGCGGCCCTGCCGTTGCCCGCGTCGTTCGTCAACATGTACCAGGGACTGCTCCCCACCTGGATCTACGACTTCCAGTTCACCGTGAACATGACACCGGCGGCCCACCCGAAGCTGATCACGGCCGGCTCGGTCGCGCTCATGGGCGCCGTGGGCATCGGCTCGCTGGCGGTGATGTACGCGGCCCGGGCGTGGCGGCTGGAGCTTGCCGTGCGACGGGCGGAACGCGCGGGGGCGCCGGCGGAGGAGTCGGCGGGCCCCGGCGGCGTCACGCCGTAGCCTTCCAGGTGGCGCGCTCGGCCGCCACGTGTCTCGGCCCGGCCTCGCGCGCTCCGCCTGCTCGCGCGCTCCGCCTCTACTCGCCCACCCCGGCGGGCGCCGGCGACCCGACCGGGCGCGGTGGCACCGGCGCGTGGAACCCGGCCGGCAGCTGGCCCTGGGCGGCCAGCCGGCGGATCACGAAGCCGTAGTAGTCGTCGACGCGCGCCGCCACGCGATCCCAGCCGAACTCGTGGGAGCGTTGCCTGCCCGACTCGCCCATCCTCGCCCGCTCCGCCGGGTCGTCGAGCAGGCGTCCGATGGCGTCCGCCAGCGCGCGGGCGTCGCGAGGCGGCACCAGGAGCGCCTGCTCGCCGCGCTTCACGACGCCCTTGTAGCCGTGGATGTCGCTGCAGACGATGGGTCTCCCGGCGGCCATCGCCTCCAGCAGGACGATCCCGAAGGACTCGCGGCCCGTCGCCGGCGACACGTAGATGTCGGCGGTGGCAAACCAGCGCGCCTTCTCGTCGTCCCCGACGCGGCCGAGGAGCTCCACGCCGCCCAGCCGGCGGGTCAGCACGTAGCGCCGGGCCTCGCGCTCCTGGGGCCCGTGGCCCACGACCAGGAGCCGGCAGTCGCGACCCTCCCGTCGCAGCAGCCGGTATGCCTTG
>JAJYDP010000877.1 GCA_021777365.1 Chloroflexota bacterium
GTGAGGCCGCAGGGGTTGTTGGCGCCTGCGTCGCCGCACCGCCGCACGCGCCGGCCAGGATGGCGGTCGTCGCCGCCAACGCAAGCCACCGTCGAGTCACGTGACTCATCAGATGGAGTCCTCCCTTCTGCCGGCCCTGGGGCTCTGGGCCGTTCCTCCCTCGCGCGCTGGCCGTCCGTGAATGCGAAACAGGCGCTCGCTTCACGTCTCCCCACGGGGCGCAGCTGGCTCCCTGGATTATAGGTAGCGCGTTCGCGCACGTGTCAACGGGCCGGAACGCCTTGCAGGGGCGTTACAGCCATGCGATTGGGCCGAACGTCGTGCCAGGCCGGGGCCTGATGACCCCCCAAGACCGGGCCCTGTGGCCGGGAAGTGACGAGCGAGGCGGGGCGCGTGCGACGGGCCGTGGCGAGACGCGACGGCGTCCGGCTCCCGCGTGCGAGGCGGAGCGGGCGCCGGATGGGACCCGTCAGGCCGGGGCGACGACCGATGCGGCCACCGGGGCTGCGACGGGCATGGCGGCCCGCTCCTGCTCCTGCTGGGTCCGGTCGGCGAAGTGGCAGGCCACGGCGTGCCCCTCCCCGAGGATCGCGAGCCGCGGGTCGACGGTCGAGCAGATCTCGGGGTTGCCCAGCCGCTCGCGCAGCCAGCAGCGCGGGTGGAAGTGGCAGCCCGACGGCGGGTTGACCGGCGAGGGGACGTCGCCCCGCAGCACGATGCGCTTGCGGGCCCTGGCACGCTCCACCTCCGGCACCGCGGACAGGAGCGCGACGGTGTACGGGTGGCGGGGGTGCTCGTACATGTCGGCCACGGTCGCCAGCTCGACCATGCGCCCCAGGTACATCACGCCCACCCGGTCGCTGATGTACTGGACCACCGAGAGGTTGTGGGCGATGAAGAGGTAGGTGAAGCCGAAGTCCTGCCGCAGGTCCAGGAGCAGGTTCAGGATCTGGCTCTGGATCGAGACGTCGAGCGCCGAGACCGGCTCGTCGCACACGATGAAGTCGGGGCGCAGGGCGAGCGCCCGGGCGATCCCGATGCGCTGGCGCTGGCCGCCGCTGAACTCGTGCGGGTAGCGGCGGGTGTAGTCACGGCGCAGGCCCACCGCCTCGAGCGAATCCTCCACCCGCCGGTCGCGCTCGCGGCGGTCTCTCACCCCCTGGGCGAGGAGGCCCTCGCCGATGATGTCGAGCACCGGCATGCGCGGGTTGAGCGAGCCGTAGGGGTCCTGGAAGATGATCTGCATACGGCCGCGCATCCGCTTCAGCTCGCGGCCCTGCAGCGCCAGCACGTCCTGCCCGTCGAAGCGGACCGTGCCGGCGGTCGCCGTCTCGAGGCGCAGGATCGTCCGCCCCAGGGTGGTCTTGCCGCAGCCCGACTCGCCGACCAGCCCAAGGGTCTCGCCCCGGCGGATGTCCAGGTTCACGCCGTCCACGGCATACACGTGCCCGACGGTGCGCCTGAGCAGCCCTCCCAGCACCGGGAAGTACGTCTTGAGGTCCCGCACCTCGAGCAGCGCGCCGGCGGCGCCGGCGGACGCTGCCTCCGGGACCGCCGGGATTCCCGGCCCGCGGTCGTTCATCGGACCACCACGTCGCGGACTGCCGCCGCCGCTGCGGCCTCGTAGGCGCCGCGTCGCGAGGCGCCCTCGTCCGTGTGCAGGTAGCAGCGCACGGTCCGGCCCTCCCGAACGGCCGCCTCGAGCGCCGGCTCGCTGGCGCGGCAGCGCTCCCACGCGAAGGGGCAGCGGGGCTCGAACTTGCATCCCGGAGGCATGCGGAACGGGTTCGGCACGACGCCCTTGATGACGGAGAGTTCCCGTCCGTGCTTCTGCCGGCCGGGGATCGAGCTCAGCAGCCCCTGCGTGTACGGGTGCTTGGGCTCGAGCAGGACCTGCTCCGCGGTGCCCTGCTCCACGATCCGTCCCGCGTACATCACCGCGACGTGCTGGACCGTCTCCGCGACCACGCCGAGGTCGTGCGTGATCAGCAGCAGGGCCGTGCCGGTCTTCGCCTGGATCTCCTTGATCAACTCCAGGATCTGGGCCTGGATGGTCACGTCGAGCGCCGTGGTGGGCTCGTCGGCGATGAGCAGCTTCGGGTGGCACGAGAGCGCCATCGCGATCATCACGCGCTGCCGCATGCCGCCACTCAGCTCGTGGGGGTACTGCCGCACGCGCCGCTCCGGGGCGGGGACGCCGACCGCCCGCAGCGACTCGATCGCCCGGTTGCGGGCCTCAGCGCCGCCCACGTGCTGGTGAAGTCTCACCGCCTCGGCGATCTGCTCGCCCACGGTGAAGACGGGGTTGAGGCTCGTCATCGGCTCCTGGAAGATCATGGCGATGTCGTTGCCGCGGACGTCGTGGATCTCGCTGTCGCCGAGCTGCAGCAGGTCGCGCCCGTCGAACCAGATCTCGCCGTCGACGATCTTCCCGGGCGGGCTGTCGATCAGCCGCATGATGCTCAGCGCGGTGACGCTCTTGCCGCAGCCCGACTCGCCCACGAGCCCGAGCGTCTGTCCTGGAGCGATCGACAGGTCGACTCCGTCCACCGCCCTGACCGTGCCGTCCATGACCTTGAAGTGCGTGCGCAGGCCGCGCACGTCCAGCAGGAGATCGTCGCGGGCGGCAGCCTCCTCCGCGACGAGGT
>JAJYDP010000878.1 GCA_021777365.1 Chloroflexota bacterium
GATCTCGCTGCCGACTTCGACGCGGTACTGCTTCCCGCCCGTCTCGATGACTGCGTACATGGGTCCCCTGAACACATGATGGCGCCCGGCTGTTGCCGGGGCGCGACCGTTGATGGTATCGCCCGAGGCTGGCTCCGTCAACGAAGGCTCACGGGCCGCGAACGGCGCTGCCCGCCGGGCGACCGGCCCGCGGCGCGTGGACGGCTGCCGCCCTGGCGCCGGGAGGGTCGCCGATCCTTGCGCCGGGAGGGCCCCGCCGAAGGCGATCCAGATGCACGGCGTGCCGTGGCATCCCGGCCGTCTGCGGCACGAATGGTACCCTGTCGCGAACGCGCCCCCTGCCGACGCCGGGCGAGCAGGTTGCCGGAGGCCCAGTGACCGACGAGCCGGATCCGTACCGAGTGCTCGACGTTCAGCCGTCGGCCGATCTCGCCACCATCCGGGCGTCCTACCGTCGACTGGCCCGGCGCTACCATCCCGATCTCGCCGCCGAGGTCCATCCGGACGACGTGCGCCGCATGAGCGAGATCAACCGCGCCTGGGAGATGCTGCGCGACCCCGACCGGCGCGCCGCGTACGACCGGCGCCGGTCCTTCCCGGGCAGCGGGTACGTGCCGCCCCGCCCCACGGGGCGTGCCGGCAGGCCACGGGCCGGGGGGCCACCGTCCGGCGACGGGCGTGGCGGTGACGGCAGGGCCACCCCGGGCGCCTCGGCCTCGGCCGGACCCCCGGGCGGCTCCCCGACCAGGCACCCGGGCGGCCCGGTCCTGGCGTTCGGGCGCTACGCGGGGTGGTCGCTCGGGCAGATCGCGGCACGGGACCCCGACTTCCTCGAGTGGCTGGAGCGCTCGTCCTCGGGCAGGCCCTATCGCGACGAGATCGACGCGCTGCTCCGGCGGCTGGGACGCCGCACCGGGGATCCCGATCCCCTGGCGAGACCGGGCCGCTTCCGCCGCTGATCCCCGGAGGCTCGCCCGGGGACCGTCGCGGTCAGCTCACCACTTGGGGCGTACCTGTCTCAGGTTGATCGACTCCAGCACGCCGAGCCCGAGGGCGATGCTGATCAGGGAGGCCCCGCCGTGCGTGATGAACGGGAGCGGGATCCCGGTGACCGGCATGATCCCGATCGTCATCCCGACGTTCACCAGCACCTGGAAGAGGAGCATGGAGGCCATCGCCGCGGCGAACGCCAGCCCGAACACGTCGTCCGAGTGCCACGCCACCAGGAGGACCCGCCAGATGAGGGCGGCGAACAGCAGGAAGACGACGATCGCCCCGACAAACCCCAGCTCCTCCGCCAGGATGGCGAAGACGAAGTCGGTCGACTGGACCGGCAGGAAGTTGAGTGAGTTCTGCGTGCCGTTCGTCAGCCCCGTCCCGAACACGCGTCCGGAACCGACCGCGATCATCGACTGGATGACGTGGTAGCCGGAACCCTGCGGGTCGGCGGCGGGGTCCAGGAACGAGATCAGGCGCTGCTTCTGGTAGTCGCGCAGCAGGTACGTCCAGACGAACGGGACGGAGGCCATGGCTCCCGCGCTCAGCACGACCAGCCAGCGGAGACTGGCCCCCGAGACGAAGAGCGTCCCGACCACCATGGCGGCGAAGACGAGCGACGTCCCCAGGTCCGGCTGCATCGCCACCAGGACGATGGGCGGCACGACCAGCGCACCGGCGCCCACGATCGTCAGGAGCCCGCTCATGCGTGACTCGCGGGAGCTGATCCAGTTGGCCAGCACGACCGCCATCAGGACCTTGGCAAGTTCCGAGAACTGGAACTGCATGCCTAGGATGGTCACCCAGCGCGAGGTCCCGCCCACGCCCGTCCCGATCGCCAGGGAAAGCACCAGCAGGCCGATGTTCACGAAGTAGAGCGGCCAGGCGAACGTCTTGAGCCAGCGGTAATCGAACGCCGCGGCGACCAGGAACACCACGATGGCCAGTGCGGTCCAGATCAGGCCTCGCGTGAACGTCGATCCGGCGGAGAGGGGTGAGACACCGGACTCGTACGAGTTGGTGTAGGCCATCACGAGGCCCATGCCCGCCAGCAGGGACGCGTAGATGACGAGCTGCACGTCGAATGCGCTCCAGGCCGCGGCGGCGGTCTGGCTCGCCCACTTCAGACGGTCCTGCTGGAGCCTGATCGCGCCCATCTCAGTTCCCCGCCCCGGGCTGGATCAGGTACAGGTTCCGGTAGTCCTGCTTGATGCCGTAGTGCATCTGCAGGAAGTACTTGACGATCTCGGTGGAGGGGTTGCCGATGCTGTTCGAGGTGTCGTAGGTGAAGGCGAGGATGGCCAGCTGCGAGTCGGTCTTCGCGAAGTCGCCGGAGGGCGAGACGAAGCCCACGAACCAGGAGTCGAACGGCAGGTTGCCGCCGATCTTGACCGTGCCGTACTCGGCGGTCCCGGTCTTGCCGGCCACGTAGAGCGGCATGTCCACCACGTTGCCGGTGTGGCGGATCACCACCGCCTCGCGGGCCGCCTCGCGCATGTAGGCAAGGACGGACGCCGGGACCTTCACCTGCGCGCGCAGCCTGGGGGCGAAGGCCTGCACCACCTGGCCGGTGGGCGAGAGGACCTGGCGCACGATCTGGGGCTGGTAGAGCTTGCCCCCGTTGGCCAGGGCGCAGTAGGCGTCGAGCAGCT
>JAJYDP010000879.1 GCA_021777365.1 Chloroflexota bacterium
GGGCTGGGCGACGGCGACGGACTGGCCGACGGCGACGGGCTCGGGGAGGCGGATAGGCCTGGCGACGGCGACGGTGACGGACCGGGTGACGGCGATGGAGTCGGCGACGGGGTGGGCACCGGCACAGTGCCCGGGAAGGAGACCCGGAAGCTATAGCGATTCGTGCGTCCGCCCGCATCCAGCCCCGAGATCGTGACAGTTCCCGGTCCCACCAGGGCCGGACCGCTGAACGTCGTCCGGTAGTGGCCCGTGCCGAGAACGGCGACCGTGCCGGCCAGCGTCTGCCCGGCCGCCACGAGCGTGATCGACGGCGTGGTCCGCATCGGCTCGGAGGCCCAGGCGTTGACCGTGTACGACGCGCCGGGCGCCTCGCCGGACAGCGTGGTCCGCACCATGTAGGCCGCGACCGTGAGCGGCCGGCTCAGGAACGCGCGCCCTGCCGGCCCGGTGGCCACGACCTGGATCGTGTAGTCACCCTGCGGCACCATGGCGCCCGCGCCGTTGCGCCCGTCCCAGGTCCAGGCGTACGTGCCGGCCGGGGTGCGGCGCGCATACCACGCGGTCCTTACCACGGCCCCTGCGGCGTCCAGGACCCGAAGCGTGCTGGTGGCGCGGGTCGCCAGCCGGTAGCGGAGCGTGGTGGTGCGGGCGTAGGTGTCGCCGTCCTGCGGGTAGAAGCGGTTGGGGCTCGCGTACAGGAAGCCGAGCACGCGGTTGACGATCACCGACGAGGTCAGCGCGAGCGCGTTGCCGTGCGCGTTCTGGACCGACAGCGCGACCGTGTAGGTGCCGTCGCGAACGGCGGTGCCGGCGGTCCGCGTGCCGTTCCAGGTCACGCTCCCCGACGACGCGGTCACGGGCGCGCTCCAGATGGTGGTCGTTCCCGACTGGACCGCGATGGTGCCCGTCATCGGCTCGGACACCCACCAGGAGAGGCTCGCGGTGTCGGCGACCCCGTCCCCGTTCGGGGAGAAGGCGTTCGGGGGGTTGCCCGGCGAGTTGACCGTCGTGACGGAGATGGCGCCCGTGGGAGGCAGCGGTGGCGCCGCGCCGAACACCTGGTGCAGCAGCTGGGTGAGCTCGGGCCGTGTGCCGTCATAGCCCAGTGCCCACATGCCGGTGCCGCGCAGGTTGTCCGACAGGACCAGCTGATACTTCGCGGCGAGCGACTGGGCGTCGTCGTAGTAGAGCTCGCGCCAGACGTTGGGACACGTGTCGCAGGCCTGCTTCTGATACGCCGTCCAGGCCGAGGTCTCGGTCGCGTCCCACTGGTGCCCGTTGGTGTCCGCCAGGCCGGCCGCCACGTCGTACGGCGCGGCCACCGAGTACCCGTTCTGGTCGTTCTGCGGCAGCGTGGCCGCGTTGGGGGCATTGGAGACGGTCGACCAGGCGCGGCCGTAGTAGGGCAGGCCCAGCAGCAGGTGGCCCGGCGTGGTGAGCGCCAGGTACTGGTTCACCGCCCGGGTCAGGTCGGTGTAGTAGGTCTGTGACACCAGAGGGTCGATCGAACCGGCGTTGGCGGCGCCGGCTCCCCGGTAGTCGTAGCCCATGATGAAGAGCGCGTCGGCCGCTCCCGGAGCGGTCAGGGACGGGACGTCGTAGTTGCCGATGTCGGACGTCACGTCCACCACCAGTTCGAGCCCCGGCCGGGCGGCGTCCAGCGCGACCCGGAGCGACCGCACGAACGCGGCGAAGTTCGCCGACTGACCCGCCGGCACCGGTTCGAAGTCCAGGTTCACGCCGTCCACGCCGCGCGACACCACCTGGGCCACGATCTGGCTGACGAGCGTCGCCTGGGCCGCCGGGCTGGATAGCAGGGCCGTGGTGTTGGCCGCCCCGCTGGTGTCCCAGGCGAACCGTTCGACGGTGAGGGCGACCCGCGTGCCCTGCGCGTGCGCCGCGTCGATGATCGACGTGAGGTCCCCGCTCTGCCAGCCGGTCCAGCCGGCCTCCGGCGTGCCGTCGGACCCGACCTGCTGCAGGGTCCCGTTCGCCGAGGCCGTCAGGCCGAAGTACGCGATGGTCGAGAGCACCGAGTAATCCAGCGTCATCGTCGGATCGCCGAGTTCCCAGTAGGGCAGGAACCCGTAGATCTCGCGACCCGGGCCGCCGCTGGCCGCCGGCGAGGGCGTCGTCCCCGGCACGGGAGTCGGCCCGGGCGTAGGCGCGGCGCCGGCCTGGGCCAGCTGCCGGGACGCCGCGGAATCCCCCGCCGGGAACGCACCGGAGATCGAGCCGGCCACGCGGCCGTCGATGGAGAACGCGTCGGAGGCGCGCTGGCGCAGTGCGACGGTGACGGGCCGCGGTGCCTCCAGCGACAGGTGGTCGTGGGCGTGCGCCTGCGCCTCGAGGTACGCCTCGCTCGGGACCGCCTGCGGGGCCGCGCCGGAGGCGGCGACCGCGAGCGTCGGGCCGGCGACGGTGGCGGCCACGCCCCCCGGCGCCACCACGGCTGCAGCGAGCAGGATGGAGGCGAGAGGGTTGGCACGTCGCATCGGTTGGCCTCGCTCATCGGCGTTCCGCCGGGCACCTGGCCGGCGGCCGTGTGACCGGGCCGCGTCGCCCTCCGCGCGGCTTGCCAGAGCATAGCCGCGCGCGCCCCCCGCCGCCATGCCGGCCGGAACCGGGACTGTCGCACCCGTGACC
>JAJYDP010000063.1 GCA_021777365.1 Chloroflexota bacterium
GCGCATCGGATCCTGCGCCGCGATCGGGTGCATGCACCTTCAGCAGGACAGGGTGGCCGCCCGCCCTGCACAGCGATCTGCCCATGCACATCCCGCAGGACGAGCGCCCCGGCGGCAGCGTGGCTGAGCCCCGGCGGCAGCGTGGCTGAGCCCCGGCGGCAGCGTGGCTGGGCCCCGGCGGCAGCGTGGCTGGCTCCGGCGGCAGCGTGGCTGGCTCCGGCGGCAGCGTGGCTGGCCCCGGCGGCAGCGTGGCTGGCTCCGGCGGCAGCGGCGCTGGCGCGGCGGCAGCGTGGCTGGCGCGGCGGCAGCGTGGCTGGCGAGGAAGGATTCGAACCTTCGATCTCCTGATCCAGAGTCAGGCGCCTTACCGCTTGGCCACTCGCCAGCGCAAGCCGCCGAATCCTATCGCAGGCGCCTGTCGCGAGCCCCGGGCGGAGCCGGTCGGTCCCGCCGGGCCGCCCTGTGTTAGCCTCGCCTGTGGCCGCATCGTCGGCCGTACGGCGCGCCCGAACGAAGTCCCAACCCGGACAGGTGTCGCCGCCGCAGGGTGTCGCGGGAAGGACACGCGGTGACGGGGAGTTCGTCCCCTGGCGCCGGCACGGCGAGCCGTGCACGAGTCTCGTTCCAGCCAGATCAACACGGGGAGCCGCCGCAACGTGAACGTCCGGTCACCAGCCTCGCCGGAGCGGGGCGATTTCATCCGCGAGATCGTGGCCGCGGATCTGCGGGAAGGGCGGCACCGGACGGTCGTCACCCGCTTCCCGCCGGAACCGAACGGCTACCTGCACATCGGCCACGCCAAGTCCATCTGCCTCAACTTCGGCCTCGCGCAGGAGTTCGGCGGCCGCTGCCACCTCCGCTTCGACGACACGAACCCGGCCAAGGAGGAGCAGGAGTACATCGACGCGATCCAGGCGGACGTCCGCTGGCTCGGCTTCGACTGGGGCGAGCACCTCCACCACGCGTCGGACTACTTCGAGCAGCTCTACGAGTGGGCGCTCCACCTGGTCCGCACCGGCAAGGCCTACGTGGACGACCTCTCGGCGGACGAGATCCGCGAGTACCGCGGCACGCTCACCGAGCCCGGCCGGAACAGTCCCTGGCGGGAGCGACCGGTCGAGGAGAACCTGGACCTCTTCGAGCGGATGCGGCGGGGCGAGTTCCCGAACGGGGCCCGCGTGCTGCGAGCGAAGATCGACATGACCTCGCCGAACATCAACCTGCGGGACCCGGTGCTGTACCGCATCGTGCACGCGTCGCATCCTCGGACCGGTGACGCGTGGTGCATCTACCCGACCTACGACTTCGCCCACGGGCAGTCGGACGCGATCGAGGGGATCACCCACTCGATCTGCACGCTCGAGTTCGAGATCCACCGCCCGCTCTACGACTGGCTCATCGACAACCTTCCCGTGCCCTCGCGCCCCCACCAGTACGAGTTCGCGCGGCTCAACCTGACGTACACCGTCCTCTCCAAGCGCGTCCTGCTCCGGCTGGTCACCGAGGGACACGTGCGAGGCTGGGACGACCCGCGCATGCCCACCATCTCGGGGCTGCGGCGGCGCGGCTTCCCGGCCGAGGGGATCCGTGACTTCGCGACCATGATCGGCGTCGCCAGGAGCGACAGCGTGGTCGAGGTCGAGATGCTGGAGCACGCCGTGCGCGACGTGCTGAACCGGACGGCACAGCGCCGGTTCGCCGTTCTCGACCCGCTCAAGGTCGTCATCGAGAACTACCCCGAGGGCCGGGTCGAGGAGATGGAGGTCGTCAACAACCCGGAGGATCCGTCGGCGGGGACGCGGCGCGTGCCCTTCTCCCGGGAGCTCTGGATCGAGCGCGACGACTTCATGGAGGACCCGCCGCCGAAGTTCTTCCGCCTGGCCCCCGGCCGCGAGGTGCGGCTCCGATCCGCCTACTTCGTGACCTGCCGCGAGGCCGTGAAGGATGCCTCCGGCCGCGTGGTCGAGCTGCGGTGCACCTACGACCCGGCCACCCGCGGCGGCGATGCGCCGGACGGCCGACGACCGAAGGCGACCCTCCACTGGCTCTCGGCCGACCACGCCGTGCCCGCAGAGGTGCGTCTCTACGAGCATCTCTTCACCCGGCCGGACCCGGGCGCGGACGGCGACCTCTTCGCGGACCTGAACCCGGAGTCGGAGCGCGTCCTGCAGGGCTGCCTGCTGGAACCGGGCCTCGCCGACGTGCCGGTCGGGGAGACGGTCCAGTTCGAGCGCCTGGGCTACTTCGCCCCGGACACCGATTCGACGGCGGAGCACCCGGTCTTCAATCGCACGCTGACCCTCAAGGACACTTGGGCGAAGGTCCAGGCGCAGGGGCGACAGGGCGCCTGACCGGGGCCGAGGATCGGCGGGCGAGCCGCAGCCTGCACCGACCGGCCACCGACCCGCCGAGCGGCCCCGGATCCGGCGACTGAGGTCGCGACGACGACCGATGCCGCCGCCCGGCTGCACGGCCCGGCTCCGGCCGACCGCGCCTCGGTCCCCCGGCGCCTACTCGCCCGGGCGCAGCCACTTCTCCATGAACAGGATCTCGTGCTGCGCGTAGCCGATGCGGTCGTAGAAGCCGGTGACCTCCGCGTTGTCGGGCTCCACGTGCAGGTTGACCTTCGCGCAGCCGCGGGCCCGCAGCCGCGCCTCCACCTCCGCCACCAGCCGCCGTCCGATCCCGCGGCCCTGCCAGGCCGGCGCGACCGCCAGGTGGTGCAGCCACCCGCGCCGTCCGTCGAATGTGCCGAGCAGCGCCCCCACCAGCTGGCCGTCCGCCTCGGCCACCACGAAGAGCTCCGCGTCGTGGTCGAGCGTGAGTGCCAGGCCGTCGCGCGAGTCGGAGACGGTGATCCCCAGCCCGGTCGCTCGCCAGAGCGCGATCACCGTCTCGTAGTCGGACCAGGCGAACGCGCGGAGCGTGATGGCGTCGGGCATGGCGGCCAGTCTACGCAAACCTCTGCCGCACCTCCCGCCGGTACGCGATCGTGGCCAGCACGAAGAGCGCCAGCGTCCAGGCGAGCAGCCATGCGGCCGCCACGCGGGCGGGCTCATTGCCCGCGCCGAACGCACCCCAGGCCAACTGCGCGTAGTGGTACGTCGGGAGCACCGGCGCCAGCGGCCGAGGCGTGGCCGCTCGCGAAACTGGCCACCGCGTACCGCTCGCAGGCGGCGGAGCTGCAGCGCGTCGCCGACAGGCTCCGACTCGCCCCGCCGACGGGCGCCGACGCGGTTCGCGCGATGTGGGAGGCCATGATCCCCGTCTCCGCCACCGCGATCGAGGATCCGGTCCTGCCGGACGAGCTGCTTCCGGCGGACTGGCCCAGGTCGGAAGTGCGGGCCGCGATCGGGGCGGCCGGGATGATCCTTGGGCCTGCGGTCCTGGAGTACATCGGGCAGCTCGGGCACCTGACCCCTTGAACCGCGCCCCGCCGCGCTCAACCCGGGCGCCGTGGGCTATCATTCCGCACTGGCACTGGCGAGTGGCCTAACGGTAAGGCACCTGACTCTGGATCAGGGGATTGAAGGTTCGAATCCTTCCTCGCCAGCCAACTCCCTGATCATCCGGCGCGGCTCCGGCGCGCCCAGCGCACGGTCGAGCGCCAGGGCGCCGCGTTCCACGCGCGGCAGACACGCCACCCTGGCCGCCTCGCGCACCAGTCGCCTCAGCCTGGCGGCATCGATGGCGTCCCCCGGCCGGAAGGTTCCCCGGCGGGCGCGGGGGATGCGGCCCTCCAGGAGCCCGTCCGGGTCGTCCATGAGCGAGCCGTGCACGAACCCCAGGTGGACGTGGACCGCCTCGGGCATGATCCAGCAGAAGTACGTGGCGCGGCGTCCGGTCGGCACGTCGTAGCCGATGACCCTCCAGCCGATCCGGACGCGCTCGATCACCTCCGGCATCGCATCACGCACCACGAGCCGCAGTGCCTCGCCGATGCAGGCCATCGGCTCCGGGCAGGTCGCGAGCAGCGCCTCGGGCGGGATGACGTCGGTCACGGCAGCACCGGCGCCGCACGGGGCACAGCGCCGGCAACCTGCGCGCCGGACCTCTGCCCGTATCGATGCGACATCGCTGCCCCGCGCTACCAGTCGACCGGCTGCGCCGGCACGGGCCGGGACGGCAGCATGAGCCACAGGCCGGCCCGCACGAGCAGGCGGCCGAGCAGGCGCCGCGGCAGCGCCGGTCGACCCGCGTGCAGGGCGGACGCCATCCGGCTCCGCGCCGCATCGCGCACCATGCGCTCGTGGTCCCGGCGGATCATCGCCAGCTGCAGTTCCGGGTCCATCATCTCGCCACCCCCAACGACGCCGGCAGAGGAGTGCCCGCCGCCGTTCCACGCATCCGATGGCGTCCACACTACCGGAGATACCTGACAGATCGCGGCAGGAATAGGCGGCTACGATAGGGTCCCATGCAGGCCAGCAGGCTCGTCTCGGTTCTCCTGCTCCTCCAGGCGCGCGGCCGGATGACCGCCCGCGACATCGCCGACGAGCTCGAGGTGTCCCTGCGGACGGTCTACCGGGACCTGGATGGGCTGGCGGCCGCCGGCATCCCGGTGTACGCAGAGCGAGGACCCGCCGGCGGATATCGCCTGGTGGACGGTTACCGCACCCGCCTCACCGGGCTCACCCCGGACGAGGCCGAGGCACTCTTCCTCTCCGGCCTGGAGGGCCCCGCCGCCCAGCTCGGGCTGGGGACGGTGCTGGCCGCGGCACAGCTCAAGGTCCTCGCCGCGCTGCCGCCAGAGCTGCGGGGCCGTGCCGCCCGGTTGCGCGAGCGCTTCCTCTTCGTCGCGCCACGCTGGTTCCAGCGCGACGAGACGGTGGACGCGCTCGCCACCGTGGCGGAAGGCGTCTGGGAGTCGCGCGAGCTCGAGATGACCTACGACGGCCCCGGGGGACCGGTCGAGCGCCGCGTCGAGCCGCTGGGACTGGTCCTGAAGGCCGGGATCTGGTACCTCGTCGCGCGACGGGACCATCTGCCGCGGACCTACCGCGTGTCGCGCATCCTGCGCGCCGCCTGCCTGCCCGGGACGTTCGAGCGTCCCGCGGGGTTCGACCTGGCCGCGCACTGGGAGGCGACCGCCGCCGCCTTCGAGGCGGGCATGCGGCCCATGGAGGTGGTGGTGCGGGTCCCGGCCGAGGCGATCCCGGACCTCGAGTACGCCACCGGGGCCGAGCTGGCGCGGAGCGGGCCGGACGGAGCCGGCGAGGCCGGCGGGATCGGGGCGGGCGGCCGGGCGACCGGGAGCGTCTCCGATGCGACCGCCGGGGAGCGGGTCGCCGGCGCCACCGGGACAGGCCGCGCCACGCGCTCGGGGACCGGCGCCTGGGTGCAGGTCGCGTTCCGGACGAGCTCCATCGAGATGGCCCACGACGACCTGCTCCGGATGGGCGCCCGGGTGGAGGTCGTCTCGCCGCCCGAGCTGCGCGAACGACTGGCGGCGACCGTCCGGGAGATGGCCGTCCGGTACGGCGTCCCAAGGCGCTGACGGGGCACACGCCGGGGCAGGCCCGGCCCGCTACGCTGGACGCACCCGCACGGGAGACGCGCATGAAGGTCCTGTTCATCGGCGGCACCGGCCTGATCAGCGGCGCCTGCACTCGGCTCGCACTTGAGCGCGGCATGGAGCTCTTCCTCCTCAACCGGGGCGGAAAGCCCGATGCAGCACCCGGTGCCACCGTCCTCGTGGCTGACGCGCACGATGAGCCGGCCGCGGAGACCGCGCTGGCGGGACATCGCTTCGACGCGGTGGTGGACTGGATCGCCTTCACCCCCGACGACGTCGAGCGCGACCTGCGCCTCTTCCGCGGCCGCACGGACCAGTTCGTCCTGGTCAGCTCGGCCAGCGCCTACCGCAAGCCGCTGGTCGACTGGATCCTGCGCGAGGACACGCCGCTGGCGAACCCGCACTGGGACTACTCCCGGAACAAGATCGCCTGCGAGGAGCGGCTCATGCGCGCGCTGCGGGAGGAAGGGTTCCCCGGCACCATCGTCCGGCCCTCGCTGACCTTCGGGGACACGCAGGTGCCCCTGGCCGTCAACAGCTGGGAGCGGCCGTACACCGCCATCGCCCGGGCGCGGCGCGGCGCGGCGCTCATCGTGCCGGGCGACGGCACGTCCCTCTGGACGATCACCCACAACAGCGACTTCGCGGTGGGACTGGTGGGCCTGCTGGGGCGCCCGCAGGCCGTCGGGCAGGCGTTCAACATCATGTCCGACGAGGTGCTGACCTGGGACGAGATCTACCGCCAGGTCGCCCTCGCGGCCGGCGCGGAGCCGCGCGTCGTCCACATCGCGTCGGACTTCATCGCGGCCTGCCTCCCCGGGATGCACGGCACGCTGCTCGGCGACAAGTCGGTGAGCGCCGTCTTCGACACCACGAAGATCCGGCGCTTCGTGCCCGACTTCCGCACCGCCACGCCGTTCGCGGAAGGGATCCGCAGGACGGTCGCCTGGTTCGACGCGGATCCCGCCCGGCAGCAGGTGGATGCCAGGCTGGACGCCCGCTGGGACCGGCTCATCGCCGCCTACCAGCGAGGGCTCGCCGGCGCGGTCGCCGCGCTGGCAGACGAGGCCTGAACCCGGACTGCGTCGACCGGGTGGACGGGGCCCGAGCGGCAGGCGCGTCCCCACCGGGCGGTCGCCGCCGCCAGGGGGCCGGGTCAGTCGTCGTCGCCGCTGGACCGGAGCGCCGCGCCGAGCGCCGTGCCGCCGTGGGACGGCCGGTGCTCCCGGGCCTCGATCGCGTCGGCGGCCAGCAGCCCGGCCTCCAGCGCCTCGGCCTCCTGCTCGTCGTGCACGTACCGCCCGCCGCGGAGCCAGGACGCCGCGGCCGCGATCAGGAAGATCACGATCGAGAAGATCGACACCACCGCCACACCGTCGTGGAACGGCGCGGCGATCAGGGATGGGAAGAAGCTCGTGCTGACCAGCCGCGCCGCGTCGGCGGCGGGGAGCGTCGCCAGCACCTTGGGTCCCACCAGGGTCGCCAGCGGGTTGTAGCCCAGGAAGGCCGCGAACAGGTACCCCACCGCGGGGAGGTGCGAGAGCGTGGCGGCCACGCCGGTGGCCACGCCGTCGGAGGTCAGGCCACGGTACATGGCAGTCGGGACGTTCGATGAGAGCCCCGCGATCATCAGCGTGAAGAAGACGCCGATCGAGAGCGGCATCCCGGTGTTCTGGAACGTGGCGCGGACGCCCGAGGCCGCGCCCCGGTACCCCGGCGGCACGCTGTTCATGATGGCGGCCGTGTTGGGGGAGGCGAACATCCCGAAGGCCACGCCGTTCAGGAAGATCACCACGGCGAAGGCGGGGTAGACGAAGTCCGCCGGCAGGAGGAGCAGCAGGACGAACGTCAGGGCGGCCAGCAGCATCCCGCCCGTGGCGAAGGGCCGCGCGCCGTGGCGGTCCGAGAGCCAGCCCGAGATCGGACCGGCGACCACGAAGCCGACGGTGAGCGGGAGCATGTAGATGCCGGCCCAGAGCGGCGTGTCCTCGAAGTTGTAGCCGTGCAGGGGGAGCCAGATCCCCTGCAGCCACATGATGAGCAGGAACTGCAGACCGCCCAGGCCGATCGCGCTGAGCAGCGCCGCCGCGTTGCCCGCGGCGAAGGCACGGATCCGGAAGAGCTCCAGGTTGAGCATGGGCGCCTTCACCCGGCGCTCGATGAGCACGAAGGCCACCAGCAGCACGATCCCGGCGCCGATGGCCTCCGCCACGAACGGGTTCCCCCAGCCCATGGTGGCGTTCCCGTAGGGCGCGATGCCGTAGGTGATGCCGACCAGGAGCAGGCCGAGGCCCGCGGCGAAGGTGACGTTGCCGGCCCAGTCGATGTGCGCGGGGTGACGCTCGCCCAGCTCACGCAGCGCGACGTAGGCCCAGATGGTCCCGAGGATCCCGAAGGGGACGTTGAGCAGGAAGACCCAGCGCCAGTCGACGGTGGCCAGCACGCCGCCCAGGATGAGCCCGAGGAAGGACCCCGCCTGGAACGCGATCTGGTTGATCCCGAGGGCCATGCCGCGCTCGTTGGCGGGGAAGGCGTCGGTCAGGATCGCCGCCGAGTTGGCCATCAGCAGGGCGCCGCCCACGGCCTGCACCATGCGCATCACGATGATCTCGATGGCGCCCGCCGAGCCCGTGCTCCAGGTCGCCGAGAGGCCGACGGAGGCGATCGTGAAGACGACGAAGCCCAGGTTGTAGATGCGCACCCGCCCGAACATGTCGCCGATCCGACCGAAGGTGACGACGACCACCGCGGTGACCAGCATGTAGCCCATGAGGACCCACAGCAGGTACGAGAAGTTGGCGGGGTCGAGCGGGTTCAGGTGGATGCCGCGGAAGATCGCGGGCAGGGCGATGATCAGGCTGGTGGAGTTGATGGCGCCCATCAGGCCGCCCAGCGTGGTGTTCGAGAGCGCGACCCACTTGTAGGGCAGATGGGTGAGCCCGCGCTGTCGCGGCGTCGCGGCGGTCACCGGGCGATCTCCGCCGCCGCTGCCGCCGCCGAGGAGACGTCGCGGTCCGTCGACGACGCCCGCCGGGCCGCCGGCGCCTCGGCCACGGTCTCCTGCTCGGCGTCCTCCTCCGCACCCCGTTCGACCAGGCGCTCCAGGAGCGTGGCCAGCTGCAGTCGCTCGCCGGGTGTCAGGCGCTCCACCCGCCGCACCAGGTCGCTCGACTGGAAGAGCGCCCGGTCGCCCAGCGCCTCGAGAGCGCGCGGGGTCAGCCGCAGCGTGGTGACGCGACGGTCGGCGGGGTCGGCGCCCCGGTCGACGAGGCCGGCGGCCTCCAGCCGGTCCACCAGCTTGGTGGCGCTGGATGGCTTGACGTCGAGGGCGGCACCGAGACGGCTGATCGCCACCTCGCCCATGTCACGCAGCAGTCGGAGCGCGTGGAAGTCACCGAGCGCCACGCCGTAGCGCCGTGCCAGCTCGCGCTGCAGAGGATCCGCCAGGGCAACGGCGCGCAGGAAGGCGCGCAGTGCCCGACGGGTGTCGGGAGACCACTCGTTCACCGAACACTCCACAACAGTGTATAGTCGAAGGGTAGGGAGTATAACCGATGCCGGTCATCACCATCGCGCGGCAGTACGGGGCGGGTGCCTCCGCCGTTGCGCGGCTCGTCGCGGACGAACTGGGCGCGGAGCTGATCGACAAGGAACTCATCGCCGAGGTCGCCCGCCGCGCCGCGGTCGCCCCATCCCTGGTGGCCGCCGAGGACGAGCGGCCGGTGAGCATGCTCGCGCGGGTCGTGGACTCGTTCGGGCCGCTCGCCGCGGGGGCGGGCCTGATCTGGGAGCCCCCCTACCCCGATCCCGCGTACGACCCCCATCGAGCGCTCGTCGAGCTGACCCGCCGGGTGATCGCCGAGGTGGCCCGCAGCGGCAACGCCGTCATCGTGGGGCGCGGCGCGTCGGTCGTGCTCCGGGATCGCCGGGACGCGACGCACGTCTTCCTGTACGCCGACGACGGGATCCGCGTCGAGACCGTGAAGGCGCGCGAGACGGTGTCCGAGGCGGTGGCGCGTCGCCGGATGCACGAGATGGACGCCAACCGGGCCGCCTACCTGCACCAGGTCTACGGGATGGACTGGCGGGACCCGTTGCTCTACACGGTCATGCTGAACACCGGCGCCCTGGGCTACGCCCGCACCGCCGAACTCATCCTGGCGACCGCCCGGCGCGGTGCCCGGGCGCGCGTGGCGGACCGTCCGGAGCCTGCACTCGAGACGACCGCCTGAGCCCATCAGGCGCTCACCGGCCGCGCAGCCCCGCCGGAGCTCACCGTCGGGCACAGAACGCCCGAGAGGCAGCAACGCCGGCCGAGCGCATCGCGTCCCTACCGGCCGGACGATGCCGCCGTCCCCACCGCGACCGCCGTGCCGCCCTCCCCGTCGGGCACGGGCCGCCCTCCGCGCAGCCACGAGGCGGCCGCTGCGATGAGCGCCATCGTGGCCGCCGCCATGAAGACGACCGTGATGCCCGCCTGGAAGGGCCCCGAGATGAGCTCGGGGAAGAACTCCTTGCCAGTGAGAATCGCCGCCTGGCTGGCCGGCAGCGCGTGCAGCACCTGCGGTGGCAGCAGGGTCGCCACCGGGTTGTAGCCCAGCAGGGCCCCGAAGAGGCTGGCGGTCGGCGGCAGCGAGGCGATCTGGTGCGCCACGGCGGCCGGCACGTCGTGTGCGACCAGCCCGCCGTAGAGCGTGGTCGGCAGCGTGGCCGAGAGGCCCGCGATCATCAGGGAGAAGAAGACCCCGATCGACAGCACGGTCGCGGAGTTCTGGAACGTGGCGCGCATTCCCGCCGCGACCCCGCGCTGGTGGGCCGGCACGCTGTTCATGATCGCCGCGTTGTTGGGCGAGTTGAACATCCCGTTCCCGACCCCGATGGCGAACAGGGCCAGGGCGAACAGCGGGTACGGGAAGTTCACCGGCAGCCGCGTCAGCGACAGGAACGATGCGGCCGCCACGATCATCCCGCCCGATGCGAAGGGCCGCGCGCCGAACCGGTCCGACAGGAAGCCCGAGACCGGCCCCGAGACCAGGAACCCGAAGGTCAGCGGCAGCATGTAGATGCCGGCCCAGAGCGGCGTGTCCACGAAGTTGTAGCCGTGCAGTGGAAGCCAGACCCCTTGCAGCCAGATGACCAGCATGAAGTTGAGGCCGCCGCGCCCGATGGCGGCGAGCAGGGTTGCCAGGTTGCCGGCCGCGAAGGCGCGGATCCGGAAGAGATCGAGTCTCAGCAGCGGCGTCGCCACGCGGCGCTCGGCGAGAAGGAAGGCGAGCAGCAGCAGCGCGCCGCCCCCGATCAGCACGATCACGAAGGGGTTGGTCCAGCCCATCGACTGCGTGCCGTAGGGCTGGATGCCGTAGGTTACCCCGACCAGGAGCGCGGTCAGCCCGGCCCCGAACGTCAGGTTCCCGCGCCAGTCGACGGGCGCCCGGCTGGTCGAGCCGAGCTCCTCCAGGCGCAGGTAGGCCCACACCGTGCCGATCAGCCCGACCGGCACGCTGACGAAGAAGACCAGCCGCCAGTTGATGGCCGCCAGGATCCCGCCCACGACCAGGCCGATGAACTGGCCCGCGATCGCGGCGACCCCGTTGATGCCGAGGGCCAGCCCGCGCTGGCCGGGCGGGAACGCGTCGGTCAGGATCGCCTGCGAGTTGGCGAAGAGGAACGCCCCGCCGATCCCCTGCACCAGCCGCATGCCGATCAGCCAGAGCGCCCCGGCCGTCCCCTGGAACGGGGTGAACGCCAGCAGGATCGACCCGACCGTGAAGACGACGAACCCGGCGTTGTACATGCGCACCCGGCCGTACATGTCTCCAAGCCGGCCGAACGCCACGACGAGCACCGCCGTCACCAGCAGGTAGCCCATCAGGATCCAGAGCAGGTAGCTGACGTTGCCGGGGTCGAGCGGGTCCAGGTGGATCCCGTCGAAGATCGCGGGCAGCGAGATGATCACGATCGAGCCGTCGATTGCGGACATGAGCACGCCGAGCGTGGTGTTGGAGAGCGCCACCCACTTGTAGTTGGGATCGTGGCGGCGCGTCCGGCCGTCCGTCATCGGGGAGCGATCCGCGTCGGGAACAATTCGTCCTCCGAACACTTCCTATTACCGAATAATCGTCTAGACGGAAGTATATCGCAGGAGCCGGGCCCGCCCGCGCGCAGCGCCGGCCCATGCGGCAGGAGTCGCCGGGAGGACCGGGCGTGACCGGCCCACACCGGCGGCGGGAGGATCGGCTAGTCCGGGACGCCCGGGGCGGTCACGACGCCCTCGCCGAGCCCGGCGTCGGCGATCTCCTCGGCAACGGGCAGCGCAACCGTAACGGGCCGCGCAACCTGCGCGGCTGCCCGCGCGGAACCGGCCCGCAGCCGGATGCCGCCGATCGCCAGCACGATCAGCACGCCGAAGATCAGCAGCCCGGCCTGGATGCCCCAGCCCCCGGCGATCGTCCCGAGCAGGAATGCGCCGATCGGCGTGGTGCCGCCCATCAGCAGCACGTAGATGCTCATGATCCTGCCACGCAGCGCATCGGGCGTGCGGATCTGGAGCAGCGTGTTGGCGGTCACCGACGCCACCACTCCCGCGAACCCGGCGGCCACCATCAGGGCCAGGCTCACGACGTACATGGAGGAGACGGCGAGCAGCACCAGGAGCGCGCCCATCGCCAGGCCGCCCGTCGCCAGGAGTCGTTCGCTCGGTCGCCGGATGCGGGCCAGGACGAGGCCGCCCACCAGCGAGCCGGCTCCCAGCGCCGACATCAGGGTCCCGTAGCCGGTGACCCCGTTGTGCAGGGCCACGGCGAGCAGCGGCAGCGCGACCTGCCAGTTGAACCCCAGCAGGCCGACCACCCCGAAGAGCAGCACCACCGGGCGCACGGTCGGGGTGCGGACGGCGTAGCGGATCCCCTCCGCCAGCTCATGCACGACCCGCACGTCGGGACGGCGTGCCCGGACGGTCACGTGCCGCGGCCGGATCCAGGCCAGCACCGCGACGGCGGGCACGTAGCTGACCGCGTTGATGAAGAGCGCGCCCGCGATCCCCCACCAGGCGACGGTGATCCCGCCCACGGCGCCGCCGACCAGCCGCGCCAGGTTGAACTGGATGCTGTTGAGGGCCACCGCGTCGCCCACCAGGTCGGTGCCCACGAGCTCCGGCACGAATGCCTGCGCGGCGGGGTTGTTGAAGGCGTTGGTGAGGCCCAGCAGCAGGGCCAGGAGGGCCACCTCCCAGATCTGCACCTGGTGGCTGAACACCAGCACGCCCAGCAGCACCGCCTGCAGCGCCGCGATGGTCTGGGTCGCGATCAGCATCCGCCGCCTCGGCAGTCGGTCGGCCACGACACCGGCGAACAGGGGGAAGACGAGGAGGGGCAGGAACTGGAGCATGGTCACGGTGCCGAGCATCACCGCCGAATGGGTGAGCTCGAGCACCAGCCAGCTCTGGGCGACCGCCTGCGCCCACGTACCGATCCCGGAGACGAACTGGCTGCTCCAGTACCAGCGGAAGGCGCTCACGCGGAACGCAGGGGGGACCAGATTCGCGGTCCCGCCCGGCCGGGGTCCGGCGTCATCGGGGCGGGGCGCCCGCCCCGCTCCCGCTGCGCGCCCGGGTCCGGGCGCACCGTCGGCCGGCATGCGCGGCTCAGGCACGGTGCTCGTCCCCCCGCGAGAGGCCTGCCTCGAGACGCCCGAGCAGCTCCA
>JAJYDP010000880.1 GCA_021777365.1 Chloroflexota bacterium
GAAGCAGCGGGCGGAGAAGGAGGAGATCGAGGTGAAGCCGCCCGGGTCGATGCTCGTCGGGGCCGACCAGGAGGTGCCGTTGTAGGTGAGGGCGTTGCCCGCGGAGTCGACGGCGGCGCAGAAGCTGGCCGAGGGACAGGAGACCGAGCTGAGGCCGAAGCCGTTCGGGTCGATGCTCGTCGGGGCCGACCAGGAGGTGCCGTTGTAGGTGACGACATAGCCAGAGTTGTCGACGGCCGCGCAGAAGCTGGCCGAGGGACAGGAGATCGCGCTGAGGCCGCCGATCTTCGGCGACGCCATCACCGGGCTGGCCCACGTCAGCCCACCGGCGGCGGTGGAGCCACTATGCGGCCCGGGGGCGCTCAGCCTCGCGTCGACTCGGTGGTTGTGGCCAGCTGCGTGCGCAGTTGCGGCGAAGGCAGTGCTCGGTGCGGCGGCAGCAGCCAGGCCGGTAAGGGCGAGCAGCGGTGCCACCACAACAACGCGCAGACCCACTCGGCGCCGTCGCGTCGCGGCCCGACTGGACTGGGTGACCTCCAAGGGGCCGGGGCTCGCCTGGTCGTCACGGCAAGGCGGAACTCTGTGCCGAAGAAGAGTCATCTTGCCCCTCGCTTTCTCTGTTCTGTTTCTGTCAGCTCCGTGTGAGGTGGGAAAGGACACAAGTGGTACCGCAGAGCACCCGGTCTCGTTTCTGGCGGGAACTCTGTTCTGTCCGGGTGGTTGGGATCGAGCGGTGTCCCGCCGTGCTGCGTGCCGCGGGGCCGCCCGAGCGCGACGCCACTCGGGCAGATCTCACGCGTGTGCCCCTCACAGCCCCCTCCCAGCCCTCGCCCCCGATGGCGTGGGGACAGTCTTGCAGTCGGGCGCCTCGTGCGCAAGGGGAGCATCAGCGAGTCGGGCCATCTCCGGAACCAGGTGGCGCATCAGCCGTCGCCTTGCCGGCGCCGGCTCGGTTACGCCACGGCCGGCGGGTGATGGCCATGTCCGCCGCGCGGGGGAGTTCGATGCCGTAGTGCAGCCCGGCCACACGCATCAAGAAACAAACCACCGCGCCAACGATCGGGAACACGACGCTGCGGTCGCCTGCGTGGTAGGCGCCGACAACGATCCCAGCTCCGGTCAGGGCAGGAATGGCGTACAGCCCGCCGCGCAGAACGGCCGGTATCTCGCCTATCAGGATGTCGCGCAGCATGCCGCCCCCGATCCCGGTGATCGCGCCGAGGATCACCGCTTCGGTGGCGCCGAGATGATGAGCAAGTGCGGTGGCCGCCCCAGTGACACAGAACAATGCCAATCCCGCCGCATCGAGCGCTTCAATGGGACGCCACACGCGGTCGATGGCAGGGTGGCTGAGGCTCGTGACCAGACCCGCGCCGCCTGCCACAGCAAGGTAACGCCAGTCCCGGAACGTCGCCGGAGGCGTGCCGATCAGAACATCGCGGATCGTGCCGCCGGCAATGCCGACCACTACCGCGAGCACAATCGCGCCGAAGACGTCCAAGCGGGCGCGCACGCCTGCCATGCCCCCGCTGAGCCCGAACACGAACGTGCCCACGAGGTTGAGCACCAGCAGCAGTGTGGGGTCGAACCCGCTGAGCACGGGCGTGGGAGTCATCGCGGTCGGCCACAAACCTACGCGGTGAGCCAGGCGCAGGCCGCCGTGACAAGTGCTTCCACCCCTGTCTCCAGCATCGGATGGATGACTGGGGCCAACTCAGGGTCGTGGTTGGTCGGCAGCTCGCTCAGTCGCCCCTCACGCTCCGCCTGGGCGTAGATGGTGGGGTTGATCCCGCCGACCAGCCAGAACACTGATGGCACATGCCATTGGACCGCGAAGCAGCCGAAGTCTTCGCTGGCCGAAGCGGGGCCGCTGTGGGTAACCCGGCCGTCATCGAAATGTGCCTGTAGTGCGTCCCGCACCCGTCCGGTGGCGTCGTTGCGGACCGGGTCATAGCCGTCAGGCGGGGTGATCTCAGGAGGTCTCGAGGCACCCGACGCTTCGGCCTCCGCTTTGACGATCCGCTCGATGGATGTGAGCAGGCGCTTGCGGACCGACTCGTCGAATGTTCGCACGTTCAGCTTGATCACGGCATCGTCTGGGATGACGTTCTCCTTGGTGCCCGCGCCGGCGGGCATCGGCATCACGTGCTGTCCCAGGATCACCTCCGGCTGAGGAAAGCGCTCGAACAGCCCGTCGCCGATCATCGCCTGCGCGCCGGCGGCGGTCTCCTCGCCCGGTTGGAAGAGGGCGATCAGGGTGCCCCGCCAGGCTTCGGGAGCCGCTGCCATCAAGGCGCACGTCCCGGCTAACCAGGTGACGTGGATGTCATGGCCACAGGCGTGCATCGCAAGCGTTTCGTTCCCATCGTGATCGGTGGCTGTCACCGAACTTGCGTAAGGCAGACCCGTTGTCTCCTTGACCGGCAGTGCATCCATGTCGGCGCGCAGCATGACCGTCGGGCCATCACCGTTTCTCAGCACACCGATCACCTCGGTCTTGCCCACGCCTTCGCTCACATCGAAGCCCGCAGCCTTCAGGCGCTCGGCGGCGACACCCGCGGTGCGGTGCTCCTGCATCGACAACTCCGGGTGTGAATGGACGTCCTTGTAGAGAGCCTCCGGGTCGTTCA
>JAJYDP010000881.1 GCA_021777365.1 Chloroflexota bacterium
CAGGTACTTCTCCGACCCGGAGTTCAGGAACTGCGTCGGGAGGGTGGGGATCAGCGCCGCGGACCCGACGAAGAGGACCGCCGCCAGGATCACCACGCCCCAGCGGGTGACGCGGTTGCGCAGCGCCAGCCGGAGGGTCGGCGTGTAGAGCCGCTGCCAGATCGTGTCCCTCGGTGCCGCCTCGAAGCGCATGCCGAGCGATCCGATGAGGAAGTACGCCAGGACCGGCACGACGGTCAGCGCCACCACCAGGGAGGCGAGCAGGGCGAAGGTGACCGTCAGCGCGAAGGGGAGGAAGAACTGGCTGACCAGGCCGCCCACGAACCCCAGCGGCAGGAAGACGGCGACCGTCGTCAGCGTCGAGCTCGTGATCGCGCTCGCCACCTCGCGCGGCCCGCTGATGACCGCGCTCCCGATGGGTTCGCCCCGCGCGTGGTGCCGATAGATGTTCTCGAGCACGACGATGGCGTCGTCGACCACGCGGCCCACGGCGACCGCGAGCCCGCCCAGGGTCATGATGTTGATGGTGATCCCGGCGCCGAGCATGAGCCCGATCGCGGCCAGCAGCGAGAGCGGGATGCTCATCGCGGCCACGAACGTCGAGCGGACGTTCAGCAGGAACAGGAAGATCGTCAGGATCGCGAAGATCGCCCCCAGGCCGCCCTCGCGGAGGAGCCCGTCCCGGGACTCCTTGATGAACGACGAGAGATCGTCGACCACCGTGATCTTCAGGGACGGGTTCTGCGCCTGGATGCTGGAGAGCTTCGCCCGGACCGCGTCCGCCACGTTGACCGTGTTCGCGTCGGTGGTCTTGGAAACCGTCAGCGTGATGGCGGGGGCCCCGTCGAGCCGCGCGTAGCCGGTCGAGTACACGTCCGCGATCGCGACGGTGGCGATGTCGCCCAGGCGGACGGGGACGGGTGCGGCGGCGACCGGAGCGGAGGTGCCGGGAATGGCCGTCGTGGACGAGCCGGTCGCAGGGGCCGACGAGCCGGGAGCGGAGGAGCCGGGACTGGCCACGCCGGCGCCCGCCTGGCCGGCGGCCGCCGTGGCCGCCGTGGGTCGGACGCCGACCACCAGGTTGCGCAATTCGTCGAGCGAGGAGAACTGGTGCAGCGCGGAGACCGGGATCGACGTCCCGCCCTGCGACAGCGAACCGGCCGGGATCGTGACGTTGTTCGCCTGCAGGACCCCCGCCACCTGCCCGACCGAGATCCCGTCGGCCACGAGCGCGGCGGGATCCAGGGTCACCTGGACCACCCGGTCCACGCCGCCCGTCAGGCTCACCTGGCCGACGCCGGCCAGGCCCTGCAGCCCCGGCAGCACCACGCCCTGGGCGAGCTGCGCCACCTGGTCCTGCGACGCGCCGTTGGCGCCCTGGATGGCGGCCGTGATCACGGGCGTCGCGTTGATGTCGAGCGCCGTCACCTGGGGCGTCACGCCGGCGGGCAGCGAGATCGCCCCCAGCGCCTGCTCGATGGAGGTCTGCGTCGCCTTGACGTCGGTGCCGTAGGAGAACTGCGCGACCACCACCGAGATGCTGTTCGAGGAGGTCGACTGGATGTGCTCGAGGCGGGGCACGCTGGCGATGGCGCGCTCGATCGGCTTGGTGACCTGCTCCGTGACGTCCGTGGCCCCCGCGCCGGGCAGCGAGGCGAGCACGGTCACGATCGGGAGATCCACGTTCGGGACCAGCTCCTGGTTGAGCTGCCCCCAGCTGAAGATGCCGGCCATGAAGACGCCGAAGGCAAGAAGGAGCGTGACGCTCCGCTTGCTGACGGCCAGCTCGGTCAGGCGGCTCACGGTCCCTCCTGGTGCGGTGCCCCTCTCGCGAGGCGCGCCCGGCGATGCGGATCTCGGGGCGGGCGCGCGAACGCCCGCGGGACGAACGGATGGAAGCCGCGAGGACGGCGGCATGGCCGCGCTCGGGTCCCGGCGGCCACTGGGCCGTCGCAGGATACCATCGGCGGAAGTGGCCTCCCGGATTGACCCGGGCAGGCGGCGCACGCGTACCATGCGGCGGATGGGCTACCTGACGCTCACGCTCGTCTTCGTCCTCTTCCTGCTGGCGCTCCTGCCCACGCGGCGCCTCTGGATCGCCGGCACGGGGCTGGAATGGCGGGTCGGGTACCTGGTCTCGCTCCTGGCACTCGGGCTCGCGGCGATCGAGTTCGAGGCGGCCGGCAAGTACCTGCTCCCGCTCCTCCTGCTCCTCTACCTGCTCCCCTTCAGCAGCATCCCGGCACGCTGGGAGCGCTGGCGCCGGCGACCGCCCCGGGGCACCGTCATCGAAGGCCGCGCCGTCAGGCTGGACCCGGACGAGCCACCGCGCGGCTGACCCAGTCCCGCGGTTGCGCCGGGCGACCACGGGGGACGACGCGCCCCGGCGCGGCGCCGGGATGCTCGCAGGGCGGACGGCACTGGTATCCTCGCCGCCGATGGCGGACCAGGACCGCACCTCTCCCCTGGCGTGGACGAACGTCGCCGCGGCGCTCCGGCGGCGGCACCTGCGCCTGACGCCCCAGCGACGCGCCGTGGTCGCGGCGCTCGGCGAGTTCCAGGGGCACGTCACGGCTGCCCAGCTGGTGGAGCGCTGCCTCCAGAAGGACCCCGAGTTCGTGCCCTCC
>JAJYDP010000882.1 GCA_021777365.1 Chloroflexota bacterium
CCGCTGTAGTAGCGACCGACCACTGCGGAGGGCCAGCTCGAGGTGCTCGCCAGCTACGGCATCACGCCGGGATCGATGGGCTGCGAGATCCGCTCGATCATGGCGACGGTCGAGCTCGGCGAGGTGCGCCCGGGCGTGCCGGTCTTCATGGACCGGGCCGCGTTCGAGGGCGCCGACCTGATCGTGCCGATCAACCGGGTCAAGCCGCACACGGACTTCACCGGCGAGATCGAGAGCGGCCTCGCCAAGATGATCGCCATCGGTCTCGGCAAGCAGAAGGGCGCCGACACGTTCCACCGCCAGGGGTTCGCCACGTTCCACGAGCTGATCCCGGCGGTCGCGGCCTACACCCTGGCGCACGCGCCCATACCGTTCGGCCTGGCCCTCGTCGAGAACGGCCACGCCCGCCTGGTGCACCTCGAGGCGGTGCCCGCCGCGCACATCCTCGCACGCGAGCCCGAGCTGCTGGTCATTGCCCGCGAGGCCATGGCCCGTCTCCCGCTTCGCGCCATCGACGTGCTGGTGCTCGATCGCATCGGCAAGGACATCAGCGGCCTCGGCATGGACTCCAACGTGGTCGGTCGCTACTACAGCGGGCCCACCGGCATCCCGCCCGCGGTCCAGCGCATCGTGGTCCGCGACCTGACCGCGGAGACCGAGGGCAACGCGGTGGGCATCGGCATGGCCGACGTGGTGCTCCGGCGCGTGGTCGAGCGGATGGACCAGCGCAAGACGTACGTGAACTGCATCACCGCCAAGACGCCGGAGGGGGCCCGGGTGGCGCTGACGGTGGATACCGACCGGGAGGCCCTGGCGGTGGCGCTCGCCTGCTGCCTGCGGGTGGTCCCGGCGGACGCGAAGATCGTGCGGGCCCGCGATACCAAGCACCTCGATCTGCTCTACGTGAGCGCGGCGGCCCTCGACGAGCTGCTCGCCACCGGCACCTGCGAGCTGCTCGAGCCGCCCCACCCGATCCGCTTCGACGCGGCGGACATGTTCGCCGACGACGGACCGTGGGGCGGCGCTTCCGGGTGACGAGCGGGTCTGCGCGACAGATCGCCCGGCGGCTCGACCTCGCCCGGCGGCTCGACCTCGCCCGACGGCGCTCGCTCGAGGCGCTCCTCGGCGACCAGGTCGTCGAGCTCAGGGACGCGACGCCACCATGGGCGACCGGTACCCGGACGTGCATCGTGACGCTGGGTGGCGGCGACCGCGTGGTGGCCCAGTGGATGCACGATCGTCGCGCCCTGGCCCGACGCCTGCGGATGGGGCGGAAGCTGCCCCTGGCTGCGCCCTGGATCCCGGTGGCCGAGCTGCTCGGTGGAGACGCCGGCGCCCAGGACCCGTTCCTGGTCACCCGCTTCGTCCCCGGCGAGTCCGGGCAGGGGCTGCTGGACGATGAGGAGGCGGCGGTGCTGCTCGGGCGGCGCATGGGCGAGCTCGCCCATGCCCTCGCCGGTGTGCCCACCCGCGGCCTGCGGCTCTCGACCCTGTGGGGCGACCCGGAGCGACTGGCGACTGCCGGTCGCCGCTGGCTGACCGACAGCCGGCCGGCCCTCGGCACGGTGGGCTCGGCCGCCGTGGAGCGCCTGCTGGGCCGCGTGCCGGCCGAGCTGGGCGGCGCGCGGCCCGTGTTCGCGCACGGCGACCTCGCGCCGGTGAACGTGCTCCTCCGCGAGGGAGTGCCGGTCGCCCTGCTGGACTTCGAGCGGGCCCGGGTGGCCCACCCGCTCTTCGACGCCGCCTGGTGGCGCTGGATCGTGCGCCACCATCACCCGGAGCGGTGGGACGCGGCCGGCCCGGCTGCTCGGGCAACTTGGGCGACGGCCGCGCGCCTGAGGCAATCCCCGGCCGGGGTCCATCCGCGGCGTTCCGTGACCGAAGCCTCTGGCAGCGCGGCGGGCGATGCGCCACTATTCCTCCCGGCAACACACGCTGGAGTCGCTGGGAGGCAGGGTGGGATGTCGCTCGCCGAGGGACGCGCCGCGTCCGCCGTGCGGCGCACGTGGCGCCAGGAGCAGCACGAGATCGCGCAGGTCGTCACCCGCATCATGCAGGTGGCGGACGGAGCGGGCGACGTCGTCGTCGCGCTTGGCGGAGGAACGGCGCGTGGACTGCTCGACGCGATCGAGCAGCACGTCCTTCCGTACCTTGACTGGGAGGAGACGATCTGCCACCCGGTGATCGACCGCGTGGCCGGCACGCCGCGGGCCAGCCGCCCGCTGCGCCTGCATCTGGAGCAGGTCCGCGGCCGGATCCTGCTGGTGGAGGCGGATTGGGCTCTGCTGCGGCATGCGCCGACGCGGCGGCAGCTCCGCGCCATTCGGGCGCATCTCCGCGACCTGGCGGCCGCGCTGCGTACGCACCTGGAGCAGGAGGACCGGATCCTCGCGCCGATGCTCGGGGCGGCGAGTGCCTGAACTCGAGCCGGTGTCCCGGGTCTCCGCTTGCCGGTGCCGATAATCCGCACCGATCCAAACGTCCGCGCCTTCCACGCCCGGCTGCTCGCGACGCCGTGCTGCGCGGCGCTCGTCGATCACGACCGGCTGGACGCCGCGCTCTCCAGCCCGGTCGGCATCGTCTTCGTGCTGCGCGCCGACGGGCTCGAACTGCGACCTCTGGTGA
>JAJYDP010000064.1 GCA_021777365.1 Chloroflexota bacterium
ACAGGAGCAGGAGGCGTTGCCATGACCGCGCCGCGTCGAAGCGACGCCCCGGGAACATGGCGCTGCGGCGCGAGGCCGCCTCGTCGTTCACGCGCGGGCTCCTCGGCTCAGGCGCCGGCGGCCCGGCGACGATCGAGCAGGAGGAGCAGTCGGTCGACGGCGTCGCGCAGCGGCAATGCCTGCTCCACGCCGGCGTCGAGCAGGGAGTCGCGTGCGCCGAACGCGGCGCGCGCGCGGCGGGCGGCCGCCTGCAGATCGACGCGGTCGCCGTCCTCGAACGCCGGAACGAGCGGCTCGAGGAACGTCAGCCAGCGCCGCTGGTCGAGCGGCCGGAGCGCATCGAGCACGGCGCGGGTGCGCCGCGCGACGACGAGCGCGGCTTCGTCCAGCTCCGGATCCTGCCACCGTGGCGCTTCCGCAGCGCGCCGGGCGGCTCCCGCGGCGCGCCGGCCGGCCGTCACGCGCGGCCGGGCGGAGCCGGGAACGGCGGCACGACGCCGCTCCCCTGCCCGCTGCTGCGCTCCACGGTAAGCGTCATGCGCTTCCGTTCCGACCCCGCGACGAGGATGCGGAGCGAGTAGTCGCCCGGCTCCGCGAACGTCAGGTTCCACAGGTCGAGCGCGAACGTCACGGACGTGTCGCCGGCACCGGCGGCCCAGCCGTCGGCCCGGATCTGCGCCTCCGCGCGGGACATCTCGGTGCCGTTCGGAGCGAGCAGGAGGAAGCGAAGCTCGTGGTCGCGGCCGAGCTCGGTCGCGGCGACGGACATCCCGACGACCAGCGCCAGGTGCGGATGCACGAGCGGGAACGACGGGCCACCGATGCGGGTGACGCCCCCTCCGAGGATGTTGAACTTCTGGCCCGGGCGCGCATCCGCCGCGTCCGCCAGGAATGCGAAGTCGATCTCAGGCATGCGCGGATGCTACCCGGCGGACGGGACCGGCGGAGCCGATCGTCAGCAGGGCGAGTCGAGGACGGACCGCACGATCTCGGAGACGTACGCATGCGCCATGCACACGACCGTGTCGGCCGCGCCGTAGTAGATCGTCAGCCGGTCCGTCGGCGGATCGACGAGCGCCGCACACGGGAAGACGACGTTCGGGACGTCGCCGACCTGCTCGTACGCCTCCTGCGGCGAGAGCAGGTAGTCGCGGCCCCGTGCGACGACCCGCCACGGCTCGTCGAGGTCGAGCAGCGCCGCCCCGAACGAGTACACGAAGCCGTTGCACGACGTCAGCACGCCGTGGTACAGGAGCAGCCACCCCTCGCTCGTCTCGATCGGCGTCGGCCCTGCTCCGACCTTCGTCGACTGCCAGGTCCAGGGAATCGGCGACATGACGTGTCGGTGGCGGCCCCAGTGCACGAGGTCCGGGCTCTCGGACCAGTAGATGTCGCCGAACGGGGTGTGCCCGGCATCGCTCGGGCGGCTGAGCATCCCGTAGACGCCGCCGATGCGGCGCGGGAAGAGGACCCCGTTCCGGTTGTGCGGCAGGAACGCGTTGTCGAGCTGGTGGAACGTCTCGAAGTCGTCCGTCCGGCCGATCCCGATCGTCGGGCCGTGGTACCCGTTGCACCACGTCACGTGGAAGCGACCGTCGAGCGTTGTCACCAGCGGCTAGTACGCGTGGACGAACGGCTCGCTGATCTCGGAGACGCGCCTGTCGGCCGGCACGAACTCGATCGGATCCGCGTCGATCCGCCAGTCGATCCCGTCGTCGCTCCGGCCCGCGTGCAGGTTCATCGTCCGGGTCCGGTCGTCGACGCGGAAGACGCCCGCGTAGCCACCGCGGAACGGGACGACGGCAGAGTTGAAGATGCTGTTCGAACGCGGCAGCTGGTCACGACGCACGATGGGGTTGCGGCGGGAGCGCCAGACGATGCACTCCTCCGCCCGCCGGTCCTCCCATGGGATGCCGGGCAGCGGGTCGAGGCCGCGCACGATGACGCGCTCGCGAGAGGGCAGCCCGGCGAGCCGGGGGCGTCCCGGCCCGGTCATCGGGCAACCTCCGCGTCGGCCGCCGCCCCGCCGGCTCCGGCCGACGCCGCCGCACCACCGCCTCCGGTCCGCGCCGCGTCCCGCTCCGCTGGCGCCGAGGCCGGCACGACCCCGTCGGTCGCTTCCGGGAACCGCGACGTCACGGTCTCAGGCAGCGCGTTCGCCCGTGCGACCGACGACAGGAAGCGGCCGCTGTCCCGCACCGTGCGCCGCTGTGTCGCGTAGTCCACCCCGACGATCCCGAACCTCGCGGCATACCCCAGCGCCCACTCGAAGTTGTCGAGCAGCGACCAGGCGAAGTAGCCGCGGAGCGGCACGCCGCGGTCGATCGCGTCGAGCGCGGCCGCGAGATGCGCCTGCAGGTAGCGGACACGCCCGTCGTCGGCGACGGCGTCGTCGAGGTAGCCCGCCCCGTTCTCCGTGACGTACAGGGGCAGCTCGCCGGTGCGCGACGCGACGAACTCGAGCACCTCCGTCAGGCCTGCCGGATGGATCGGCCAGCCGACGCCCGTGCGCTCGTCCCCGTCCGATGGGTCGACGTCCAGCGGCGGCAGCAGCGGCGAGCGAACGTACCGGTGCGAGTAGTAGTTGACCCCGACGAAGTCGAGCGGCGCGGCGATGACCTCCGCGTCGCCGGGCCGCATCTCGCGCGCGTCCCAGCCGCACGCGCGCGCCCCGTCGTCCGGATATCCCCGCCCGACGACGGGGTCGAGGAACCAGCGGTTGACCTGGTCGTGCGCGATCGCCGTCGCCTCGACGTCCAGGAGATGCCCGGTTGCGGGATGGAGCGCGTCGAAGTTGAGGACGATCCCGACCGATGCCCGGGGCGCCTCGGCCCGGATCGCGCGAACGGCGAGCCCGTGCGCGACGAGCAGGTGATGCGCGGCCGCGAGCGCGGCCCCGTTGTCCGTTCTGCCCGGCGCGTGGACGCCCCGGCGGTAGCCGTGGTCGGAGACGATGAACGGCTCGTTGAGCGTCGCGACGTGCGGGATGCGATCGCCCAGGCGCCGCGCGACGACGGCCGCGTAGTCCGCGAACGCCTGCGTCGTGTCGCGCGCGGGCCACCCGCCCGCGTCCTCCAGCGGCTGCGGCAGGTCCCAGTGGTACAGCGTCGCGTACGGCGCGACGCCGTGCGCGAGGACCTCGTCGACGAGCCGGTCGTAGAAGTCCAGCCCCTGCTCGTTGACGCGGCCGCGGCCCTCCGGCAGCACCCGAGGCCACGCGATCGAGAACCGGTATGCGTTCAGTCCGAGCGAGGCGAGCAGCCCGACGTCGGCGCGGTAGCGGTGGTAGTGGTCGCAGGCGACATCGCCGGTGTCACCGCGGGCAACGCGCCCGGGGGTGTGCGAGAAGCGATCCCAGATGCTGGGGCCACGGCCGTCTTCGGCGGCCGCCCCCTCGACCTGGTACGCGGCGGTCGCCGCCCCCCACGCGAAACCGTCGGGAAATCGGCGGACGCCCGCGGACATTGGCACGGAACCCCTCCCGAAACGCGTCGTCGTGAAAGCGCTCTCAAGCCTACCGCCGGCTGAATGCCCGCGAAATGAGCCATTCGGCCCTCCCTCACCCGTCCATGGCTGTCTAGCGTGAAAGCGCTTTCACGAGCAGCGCAGGGAGCCATGTGACCGGGACGCTCTCCGACGAAGCGGTCGCCGAGACCGCGCCACGGACCCTCGACGACGTCGCCGCCCTGAGCGGCGTGTCGCGGGCGACGGTGTCGCGCGTGATCAACGGTGGCCGGGTGTCGGACGCGATGCGGCGGCGGGTGGAGGCCGCGATCGCGGCCACGAACTTCCGGCCCAACGCCGCGGCGCGGACCCTCGCGTCCGGCCGCTCGGGCGCCGTCGGGGTCGTCATGCACATCGACCCGCACGCGCTGTTCGCGGATCCGTATTTCTCTCAGCTGCTGCAGGGGATGAGCGACGCCCTGTCCGAGCAAGCCGCCGGGATGATGCTCTGGCTCGGGCACCGCTCCAAGGAGGAGACGCTCGATCACATTCTGTGGATGGGCCTGCTCGACGGCGTCATCGTCACCGCGCAGGAACAGGACGACCCCCTCGTCGACGGGCTGCTCGCCTCGAGCCTGCCGGCCGTGCTCGTCGGACACCGCCGGGACGACCCCACCGCGAGCTACGTCGACATCGACCACGTCCACGCCGCTGACGCCATCACCAGCCACCTCGTCTCGCTCGGCAGGCGGCGGATCGGGCACATCACCGGGCGACGCGGCACCGTCGCAGGCGAAGACCGCATCGCCGGGTACCGCCGCGCCATGCAGCGCGCCCGCTTGCCGATCGACGGGCTCGTCGTCGACGGCGACTTCAACGAACCGTCCGGGACCGCGGGTGCCCTGCGGCTGATCGACCAGGGCATCGACGCGCTGTTCTGCGGGAACGACGCGATGGCCGCGGGCGCGCTCGCGGCGATCCGGTCGCGCGGTCTGCGCGTGCCGGAGGACGTCGCGCTCGCGGGGTTCGACGACCTGGAGTTCGCGGCCCGCATGCAACCTCCCCTGACCACCGTGCGGCAGGGGGTCCGGCAGCTCGGGTCGGAAGCCGCCCGCACCCTGTTCCAGCTGCTGAACGATCCGGCCGGAAGTCCCAGGCGAGTGATCCTCCCGACGGAGCTCGTCATCCGGCAGTCCACCGTCGGAGATCTGGAGTCCATCTGAGCCACGACGTCCGAGCACTGGCGAGCAGCGGTTCGCATGGGAAAGGAATATGGAGGAAGGGATGCGCAGTAGATTTCGGTTCCTGACCCTGGTGACGACGCTGGTCGTCGTCGCGTCCGCGTGCGGCGCAGCCGCCACGTCCGCCCCGACGCAGGGTACGGGCACGAGGGCCACGGCAGGGCCGTCGCAGCTGCCGGCGACGGATGCGACCGTCTACCCCCGCGACCAGACCCTGTACACGAGCGGCAAGCAGTGGGGAGCCCCGTCGACCTGGAACCCGATGGACCCGAACTCGGCGATGGGAGTCGTCGGGCTCCAGTACGAAACCCTGTTCCTGTACGACCCGATCAAGGACGTCTACACGCCGTGGCTAGCCTCGGGCGGGGACTGGGATAGCGCCAAGACGACGTACACCATCCACGTCCGCCAGGGCGTGACCTGGTCCGACGGCTCGCCCCTCACGGCCGCCGACGTGGCCTTCTCGGTCAACCTCTACAAGAACCCGGCCCTCGGGTCCGATCTGTGGACCTTCGTGACCGCCGCGACCGCCTCCGGCAACGACGTCGTGGTGAAGTTCAAGGCCAACCCCGCGTACCAGGAATGGGCGCAGTGGCTGTACAACACCCCGATCGTGCCGGCCGCGATCTGGCAGCCGCTGAACAACGGGAACATCTTGAAGAACGTCAACATGAACGGCGTGGGCACCGGCCCCTACACGTTCAAGACGGCCGCCCAGGACCGCATGGTCTGGGTCAAGAATCCGCACTGGTGGGCGACCAAGGCCCTCAACCTCAACGTCCAGCCGACGTACATCGTTGACGTCGTCAACAGCTCCAACAACGTGGCCCTCGGCCAGCTGCTGGACGGCGGCCTGGACCTCGACAACAACTACCTGCCCGGCATCGTTAAGATCGTCAACGGCGGGTACAACATCAGCACGTACTTCTCGGGCCCGCCCTACATGATGTCCGGGAACACGGCATGGCTGGTTCCCAACACGAAGAAGCAGCCGCTGAACGATCCGGCCTTCCGGAAGGCACTGGCCGAGGCGATCAACCCCCAGAACGTGGTGGTCAAGGACTACGGCAACATCGTCGCCGCGGCAGACCCGACCGGCCTCCTGCCGGTGTGGGACAAGTACATCGACAAGGCGCAGACCAAGGCCCTCGGCGCCACGTTCGATACCGCAAAGGCCAAGGCAGATCTTGCGGCAGCCGGGTACAAGACCGGCAGCGACGGGTTCGTCACCAACAAGGACGGCTCCGCCATCAAGCTGAACCTCGAAGTCCCCGATGGCTGGTCCGACTGGATGGAAGCCGAGAACCTGATCGCCGCAGACGCGAAGGCTGCCGGCATCAACATCAATCCGATCCACCCGGACTACGCGACATTCGTCAACGATCGGAACGGAACCTCCAAGGCTCCGCCGACGTTCGACCTCCTCATCGACAACAGCGTCCAGATCGGCAACACGCCGTGGACGTACTACGACTACATCTTCCGCCAGCCCGAGATTGCCGCGGGTCCTGCCCGCAATCGCAACTTCGAGCAGTACGACAACGCCGAGGCCTGGGCGCTGGTCCAGAAGCTTGACTCGACGCCGGTCGAGGACACGGCCGCGATGCAGGCGATCACCTCGCAGCTCCAGAAGATCCAGCTGACCGACGTGCCGATCATCCCGCTCTGGTACAACGGAGAGTGGTCGCAGGTCAACAACTCGACGTGGACGAACTGGCCAAGCGACAAGACCTACCAGGTTCAGCCGGCCACCTGGAACGGTTATTGGCAAATGGGAGCGATCTACATGCTCACCAGCATCAAGGCCGTTTCCAAGAAGTAGGCGTTATCCACTTCGGCCCCTCCCTTCGGACGCAACCGAAGGGAGGGGCAATCCACACAGCCGTGTCCGCGGCCGGGAGATCCCGTGCGACGCTACTTCGGGCGGAAGCTGTTCACCTACTCGATCACGTTCTTCGTGGCCGCGACGATCGACTGGCTGATTCCACGGTTCATGCCGGGTGATCCCGTCGCGTCGCTGGTCTCCCAAACGAACGCTCTCTCGCCTACCGCGGCCCAGGCCCTGTACGACTATTACAACAAGCTCTTCGGCCTGAACCAGCCACTGCCGGCCCAGTACCTGAACTTCTGGACGTCGCTGCTGCACGGCAACCTCGGGTTGAGCGTGTACGGGCGCGGCACGCCGGTGGTCAGCATGATCATGGCCGCGGTCCCCTACACCCTGGCGCTCCTGATCCCGGCAATCCTGTTGAGCTGGTGGGCCGGAAACAACTTCGGGGCCCTTGCCGCCCGCCGAAAGTGGCTGGACAGCAGCGTCCTCCCTGTTGGATACATCCTGACCGCGACGCCGTACATGTGGCTCGGTCTGGTCCTGTCGTTCCTGCTCGCGTTCACCTTCCGGATCTTCCCGCTTTCCGGCGGTTACGGCTTCAACCTCGAACCGACGGTCAGCTGGCTGTTCTTCACCGACCTCGTCGCCCACTGGGTCCTGCCGTTCATGTCACTCTTCCTCGTCATGTTCGGCGGATGGGCCATCGGCATGAGGAACATGATCATCTTCGAGCTGGAATCCGACTACAGCCACTACATGGAGATGCTCGGCGCGCCGCCGAACCTGGTCCGCAAGTACGCCTTTCGGAACGCGATGCTGCCGCAGATCACGGGCCTGGCACTCCAGCTCGGCGTGATCGTCGCGGGGAACCTGGTCACCGAGATCGTCTTCTCGTATCCGGGACTTGGTCACCTGGTGTTCGCCGCCATCCAGAGCTCGGATTACTTCCTGCTGCAGGGGATCTTCCTGTTCATCATCGTGGGGGTCCTGCTGGCCAACTTCATCGTCGACATCGTGTACGTGATCGTCGACCCGCGGACGCGCGTGGCGATGCGAGGAGGCACCGCGTGACGGCAGCGGCTGGCACAGCGGCGGAACCGGCCCCGGCGGTGGACTGCGCACGGGAAGCGGCGCCATCGCCGGCGAAGCGCGCACGCGGCGAGTTCCTCTTCTTCGCCCTGCGGTCGAAGAAGTTCCTCGTCTCCGTGGCAGTCCTCCTGGTTCTCGCCTGCACCGCGATCTTCGGACCGCTCCTCGACCCCAACGACCCACTGGCTCAGACCGGCCTGCCGATGCTCCGCCCGTCCCCGGCGTCCGGCAACTGGTTCGGTACCACGTACTTCGGCGAGGACGTGTTCGCCCAGTTCTCCAACGGACTGCGTGCCTCGTTCTTCGTCGGGTTTCTCGGCGGTGGACTCGCGGCGCTGATCGGAATGGTCGTCGGCTTCGTCGCCGGATATCGCGGCGGCTGGACCGACGAGGTCCTGAACATGATCACGAACGTGTTCCTCGTGATCCCGACGCTGGCGGTCCTGCTGGTCATCACGTCGTATCTGAAAGCGCGCGGCGTGATGTTCGAGGCCGTGTTCATCGGGGTGACCTCGTGGCCCTGGGCCGCACGATCGATTCGAGCCCAGACGTTCTCCCTGCGCTCACGAGACTTCGTCGATCTGGCAAAGCTGAGCGGTCGGGGAAGCTGGAAGATCATCGTCACCGAAATCGCGCCGAACATGAGCTCGTATCTGTTCCTGACATTCATCCTGCTCTTCGGCGGCGCGATCCTCATCGCGGCCAGCCTGGATTTCATCGGCCTCGGGCCTACCGGTGGCATGTCGCTCGGGCTCATGATGTACAACGCGGTGACATGGGCCGCGCTCCAGCTCGGCGTCTGGTGGTGGTTCATTCCACCGGGCCTGGGCATCACGGCGCTCGTCGGTGCGCTGTACGTGATGAACGTCGGGCTTGACGAGATCTTCAATCCGCGGCTTCGGGAAACGTGACGCGATGACGCTGCAGGTGTCCGAGCTGCGAGTGCATTACCGCACTCTGGCGGGCGACGTGAAGGCGCTCGACGGGGCGACCTTCTCGGTGGCCGACAACGAGATCATGGGGCTGGCGGGCGAGTCCGGATGTGGCAAGTCCACGCTCGGCAACAGCCTGGTCCGGCTCGACGGCCGGATGAAGTACGTCTCCGGGACCGTCACGCTCGACGGCATCGCGCTGCCGATCTGGGATTCGAAGGCGATGTTGCAGCACCGGTTCTGGGACGTCTCCGTGATCCCGCAGTACGCGATGAGCGCGATGAACCCGACCCGGAAGATCGGGAAGATGATCTCCGAGCTGGTCGAGGCGCGGGGGAAGAGCTACACGGAGATCAAGCCGGAGCTCCTGCGCCGGATCGATCTCGTCGGCCTCCAGCGCGACGTGCTCACTCGCTATCCGATCGAGTTGTCGGGTGGCATGAAGCAGCGCATGGTGATGGTCATCTCCACGCTCATGAACCCGTCGCTGCTGATCGCCGACGAGATCACGTCGGCCCTCGACGTGTCGACGCAGCGGGCCGTGGCGGAGACCCTCGTGAGCTTCCGCGATCAGTCCTTCGTCACGAGCATGATCGTGATCACCCACGACGTCTCGATCCTGTACCAGATCGCCGACTCGATCCTGATCATGTACGCGGGCAAACTGGCCGAGAAGGCCGCTACGAGCGTCATCATCGAGAGGCCGCTTCATCCCTACACGCAGATGCTCGTGTCGTCTCTCCCGGAGGTCGGGGTCCGCTACGCCGACAGGAAGCTGTCCGGGATTCCCGGCAGCCCGCCGTCGCTCCTCCACCGGCCGACAGGCTGCCGTTTCCGGGCTCGCTGCCCGCTGGCCTTCGCGAGGTGCCAGGAAGAGCCACCATTCGTGGAGGTCGAGAGCGACCACTGGGTCGCCTGCTGGAAGGCCGCGCGTTCAGATGCTTAGCCTCGATCGAGTCTCCAAGGCATACAAGGTCGGCACCTTCGGCGGGCAGGAACTGATCGCAGTTCGCGACGTCAGTTTCGACGTCGCCGCCGGACAGGTCGTCTCGCTCATCGGCGAGAGTGGCAGCGGCAAGACGACCGTCGGCCGCATGGTCCTGAAGCTCATCGACGTCACCCGCGGCACCATCACGCTCGACGGCCATGACATCGCCCGGGTGCACGGCAGTGGCGTCAGGGCGTATTACCGCCACGTCCAGGGCGTGTTCCAGGATCCGTTCAGCTCGTACAACCCGATCTTCAAGGCTGACCGGGTCTTCTCCCTGATCCGCACCGAGTACTTCCCTCGCGTGCCTTCCTCGGAGTGGGCGGGCAAGGTGGAGACAGCAGTCCGCGCCGTTTCGCTCGATCCAGGCGCAGTGCTGAACAAGTACCCTCACCAGCTGAGCGGCGGGCAACTGCAGCGCCTGCTGGTCGCGCGCGCGCTGATGCTGGACCTGAAGATCCTCGTGGCGGACGAGATCATCAGCATGCTGGACGCTTCGACCCGGATCGACGTCCTCAACCTGCTGGCCGACCTCAAGACGAGGGGGCTCGGCATTCTCTTCATCACCCACGACCTCTCGCTCGGCAACTACATCAGCGAGCAGACCGTCATCCTCCGCCGAGGCGCCGTGGTCGAGATGGGGGCGACCGAAAAGGTCTTCGGCCATCCCACGCATCCGTACACGCGCCTGCTCGTCTCGTCCGTGCCGCAGCTTCACAAGAAGTGGGCGCAGATCGAGGAGGAGCTCGGAGCGCCTGTCGCCGGCCAGAGCGGCTGCCCGTTCCACGACGCCTACCCGCAGGCCGGCCGGCTGCCCGGGCGCCCAGCGGACGAGCCGACGCTCGTGCAGATCGAGGACGACCACTTCGTGGGGTGCTTCGAACTCGAGGGCGAGACGGCGCGACGTGTGGCCTGAGCGACGCCCGGGGCCGTGCGGCGAGGCGGCGGCGGGCAGGCACGACGCCGTGGTCGACATCATCGAGGACCACGACTTCATTGGGAACCAGAGGAGACCCGTGCGCTACGGCCACTTCGACGATGATCTCCGCGAGTACGTGATCACGCGCGCCGACACGCCCCTCCCCTGGATCAACTACCTCGGAAGCGGCGACTACCTCGGGATCATCTCGAACACCGCCGGCGGCTACTCGTTCTTCCGCGACGCGCGGCTGCGCCGCATCACCCGGTACCGGTACAACAACGCTCCACTCGACGTGGGCGGCCGCTACGTGTACCTCCGGGACGAGGAGACCGGCGAGTACTGGAGCCCCACCTGGCAGCCCGTCCGGGCGCCGGTGGACGACTACGAGTGTCGGCACGGGATGGGCTACACGGTGATCTCGTCGCGGAGAGCCGGCATCCGGGCCGAGATCCTCTACTTCGTGCCCGTGGACGCGCCGCTCGAGGTCTGGCGTGCGCGCGTCACCAACGAGCGCGACACGCCGGCCGCGCTGTCGCTCTTCGGGACCGTCGAGTTCGCGCTGTGGGATGCCTGGGACGACGAGACGAACTTCCAGCGCAACTACTCGATCGGCGAGGTCGAGGTGGAGGACGGCGTCATCTACCACCGCAGCGAATACCGGGAGCGGCGCAACCACTTCGCCTGGTTCGCATGCTCGGGCCCGCTCGCCGGCTTCGACACGCAGCGGGACGCGTTCCTCGGCGCGTACCGCGGCTGGGAAGCGCCCGTCGCCGTCGAGCGCGGAGGCTGCAGCGGCAGCATCGCGAGCGGCTGGCAGCCGATCGGCGCGCAACACGTCCGCCTCTCGCTCGCCCCCGGCGAGACGCGCGAGATCCGGTTCGCGCTCGGGTACCACGAGAACCCGCCGGACGCGAAGTTCGACCCGCCCGGGTCGGGGATGCTGAACAAGCGGAATGTTCGGCCGACGATCGAGCGGTTCCTGGCGGCGGAGACCATCGACGGGGAGCTGACCCGGCTGCACGACCACTGGGATGAGCTGCTCGGGGCGCTCCAGGTCCGGACCGGGAACGAGCACGTCGACCGGATGGTGAACGCCTGGAACGCGTACCAGTGCATGGTGACGTTCACGATCTCGCGGTCGGCGTCCCTGTTCGAGTCCGGTGTCGGGCGCGGAATCGGGTTCCGCGACTCGAACCAGGACCTGCTCGGGTTCGTGCACATGGTCCCCGCACGTGCCCGCGAGCGGCTGCTCGACGTGGCCGCGACGCAGCTGCCGTCGGGCGGCGCGTACCACCAGTACCAGCCGCTCACGAAGCGCGGGAACGACGCGGTCGGTTCCGGCTTCAACGATGACCCGCTGTGGCTCGTGCTCGCCGCCGCCGCGTACGTCAGGGAGACGGGCGACGACGCGATCCTCGACGACCCGGTGCCGTGGGACAACGAGCCCGGCACCGAGACGGCGCTGTACGAGCACCTCCGGCGCTCGATCACCTACACGCTCGGGCGGCTCGGTCCGCACGGCCTGCCGTTGATCGGACACGCCGACTGGAACGACTGCCTGAACCTCAACACGTTCTCCGAGACTCCGGGGGAATCGTTCCAGGCAGGGCCGTTCCGCGAGCGAGGCATCGCGGAGTCGGTCTTCATCGCCGGCCTGTTCGTGCTGGCCGCCGCGGAGATGGCGGAGCTCGCGCGCTGCCGGGGCGACGGCGCCGAGGTTCGGCGCTGCGAATCGGCCGGGGCGACGCTGCGCGCTGCCGTCGACGCCCACGGCTGGGACGGTGAGTGGTTCCTGCGCGCGTACGACGCGAGCGGTGCGCGCGTCGGGTCGGCGTCGTGCGACGAGGGCCGGATCTTCCTCGAGCCGCAGGGGATGTGCGTGATGGCCGGGATCGGGCTCCACGACGGGCGGGCGGAGGCCGCGCTCCGGGCAGTCGGCGAGCACCTCGCGACGCCGCACGGCCTGCTGCTGCTGCAGCCGGCGTACACGAGCTACCGGCCCGAGCTCGGCGAGATCTCGTCGTACCCGCCGGGGCACAAGGAGAACGGCTCGGTCTTCTGCCACGCGAACCCATGGGTGACGATCGCCGAGGCGCGCCTGGGGCGCGGGGACCGGGCGATGGACTACTACCTGCGGACCTGCCCGTCGGCGCGCGAGCCGATCTCGGACGTCCACCGGTGCGAGCCGTACGTGCACGCGCAAACGATCGCCGGCCGCGACTCGCGCCGGGAGGGCGAGGCGCGGAACTCCTGGCTGACCGGCACGGCGGCATGGAACTACGTCGCGGTCACGCAGTGGATCCTGGGCATCCGGCCCGAGCACGACGGGCTGCGCGTGGACCCCGTGCTGCCCGCGGCGTGGGGCGACGTGGAGGTGACACGGCGCTTCCGCGGCTCGACGTACCGGATCGCGATCCGCAAGGCGTCGGGGTCGACGGGCCGCGTGTGTCGCCTGACCGTCGACGGCCGCGAGGTCGAGGGAACGCTGGTGCCGCTGCCGGCAGGCGCGGGGGGCGAGGTGCGGGTCGAGGCCGGGGTGGAGTAGCGCCTACGCCTCGACGGCGTGCCGTTCTGCCCCGGCGCGCTTCGCGACCGATTCCCCCGCGACCCGGCGTCGCCTCCGCACGTCGACCACGCGACCCGCGGACTCGGCGAACGTCACGTCGGACAGCGGC
>JAJYDP010000065.1:0-5540 GCA_021777365.1 Chloroflexota bacterium
GCCCTGGTGGGCGTGTACAAGGGGATCGTCCGCGAGGCCACCGGCCGCGAGTTCCCCGCCGACCCGGACGAGCAGCTGGACCTGGCCATCAAGGCCGTCTTCCGCTCGTGGTTCGGCAAGCGCGCGGTGGACTACCGGAACTACAACAAGATCGCCCACGACCTGGGCACCGCGGTCAACGTGGTGACCATGGTCTTCGGCAACATGGGCAACGACTCCGGCACCGGGGTCGCCTTCACCCGCGATCCCAACACCGGGGAGAAGGTGCTCTTCGGCGAGTACCTCACCAACGCCCAGGGCGAGGACGTGGTGGCCGGGATCCGGACGCCGCAGAAGATCGCGCACCTGGAGCAGGAGCTGCCGCAGGCGTACCGCGAGTTCCACGAGATCGCGGAGAAGCTCGAGCGGCACTACCGGGACGTCCAGGACCTGGAGTTCACCATCGAGCGCGGCCGACTCTTCATGCTGCAGACCCGCAGCGCGAAGCGCACCGCCGCTGCCGCGGTGAAGATCGCGGTCGACATGGTGGCCGAGGGGATCATCACCGAGGCCGAGGCGGTCGAGCGGATCGAGCCGGCCCAGGTGGACCAGCTCCTGCGGGCCCAGTTCGACCCGACTGCCCGCCACGCGGCGCCGCGGATCGCGCGGGGCCTCAACGCCTCCCCGGGCGCGGCGGTGGGGCGGGCGGTCTTCGACGCCGATACGGCGGTCGAGTGGGCCGGGCGCGGCGAGAAGGTCGTGCTCGTGCGCGTGGAGACCTCCCCGGACGACTTCCACGGCATGGCGGTCGCCCAGGGGATCCTGACGGCGCGTGGCGGTGCCACCTCGCACGCCGCGGTGGTCGCCCGCCAGATCGGGAAGCCGTGCGTCGCGGGCTGCTCCGAGCTCGTCGTGGACTACCGCTCCCGGTCGGCCACCACCAACGGCACGACCTTCCGCGAGGGCGACGCGATCAGCCTGGACGGCTCCACCGGCGAGGTCTTCCTGGGCGGACTGCCCACGGTGGCCGCGCGCTTCGAGGAGCAGCCCGAGCTGCGCAGGATCCTGGGCTGGGCGGACGGGATCCGTCGCCTGCAGATCTGGACCAACGCGGACAAGCCCGAGGAGGCCGCCCAGGCCCGCGCCTACGGCGCCCAGGGGATCGGCCTCTGCCGCACCGAGCACATGTTCCGCGAGGGCGAGCGGCTCGAGATCGTGCGGGCCGCGATCCTGGTCGCCACCGCGGCCACCCGCGCCAAGGCGAAGGTGGCGGCCGGCGAGACGCTCTCCGCCGAGGAGCAGGCGGTCGTGGAGCAGTTCGACGGCGCGATGGCGCGTCTCGAGAAGCTCCAGCAGGGCGACTTCGAGGGGATCCTCGCGGCGATGACGGGCCTGCCGGTCATCATCCGGCTGATCGACCCGCCGCTCCACGAGTTCCTCCCCAAGCACGAGGATCTGCTCGTCCAGGTGACGCAGTACCGCGACCGCGGCACGCCGGAGAACGACCCGGGCTACGCGGAGGCCCGGCGCATGCTGGCGGCGGTCGAGTCGATGCGCGAGCAGAACCCGATGCTGGGCCTGCGCGGAATCCGGCTCGGCCTGATGATCCCGGACTTCGTCAAGATCCAGACCCGGGCGATCCTGAACGCGGCCATCGCCGTGAAGCGACAGGGCAGGGATCCGCACCCGGAGATCATGATCCCGCTGGTCGGGCACGTGAACGAGCTCCGGGCCACCCAGACGCTGCTCGAGGCGGAGGCCGCCGCGGTCGTCGAGAAGGCCGGCGAGTCCATCGCCTACAAGTTCGGCACCATGATCGAGATCCCGCGCGCCTGCTGGGTGGCGGACGAGATCGCCGAGCTCGCGCAGTTCTTCAGCTTCGGGACCAACGACCTGACGCAGATGACGTTCGGCTACAGCCGCGACGACGCCGAGGGCGGGTTCCTCCTGAAGTACGTCGAGGACAAGATCCTGCCCTACAACCCGTTCCAGTCGCTCGACCCGGTGATCGTCGAGGAGATGCGCCTCGCGGTGACCAAGGGCCGCGCGGCCCGGCCGGACCTGGAGGTCGGGATCTGCGGCGAGCACGGCGGCGATCCGCTCTCGATCGCGTACTGCAACGAGGTCGGGCTCAACTACGTCTCCTGCTCGCCGTTCCGGGTGCCGGTGGCGCGGCTCGCGGCGGCGCAGGCCGTGCTGGCCGGCGAACGGGACAAGTAACCGCCGGAATCCGCCGAATCCCGACCGCTCAGGAGCGGCCGGGAGACACGCGACGACTGGAGCCGGGCGGCGACGCCCGGCTCCCTTGCGCGCGCCGGGGTCCGGGCTAGACGGACGGCGCCTCGTCGGGGAGCTCGTCGTACGCGGGGAGCTCGGCCGCGACCGGGAGTGCGCCCCGCGCGCCGGCCCAGCGGACCACGCGGTCCGCCGAGGTCGCCTGCACCAGCAGCGTGAAGAGCACGATGCCGAAGGTGATCTCCTGCAGCATCGCGCGGTCGGGGAAGTCGGCGGGAAGCGAGAGCGCCAGCGCGACCGCCACGGCGCCGCGCAGGCCCGCCCAGAACATGACGTGCAGCCAGCCGACGGGGATCCGTTCCCTGCCGACCGCTCGCTCGGCCAGCCAGCTGGCCCCGCCGAGCATCACGTAGACGACGCCGGCGCGCCCGACCAGGATGGCCACCACGCCCCATGCGATCGGGACCAGCGCCTCGGCCAGCCCGCTCACCGAGATCGCGACCCCGATCAGCAGGAAGACCAGCGCGGTGAGCAGGAACGCCAGGAACTCCCACACCACGTCGATCGCCTCCTGCACGCGCCGGCTCAGGCCGACGCGCCGGCCGTAGGTGCCCAGCACGACGCCGGCGACGACCGTGGCGATGATCCCCGAGAGGCCCAGCTGGTCGGCGACGAGGTAGGTCCCGTACGCCGCGAGCAGTGTCAGCGTGAGTTCGACGAGGTGATCGTCGAACGCGGCCGCGACCCGCGAGATCACCAGCCCGGACGCAGCCCCGACCAGCAGGCTCCCGGCGCTGACGCCCACGAACTCGAGCGCTCCCTGTGCCGGGCTCATGGTGCCCTGCGCGGCCGCCACGGCGATCGTGAAGGCCACGATCCCCGTCCCGTCGTTCAGGAGGCTCTCGGCCTCCACCACCGTGGCCAGGCGCACCGGCGCATGGAGCCGGCGGATGCTGGAGGTGACCGCGGCCGGGTCCGTGGCGGAGACCATCGCGCCGACCACGAAGGCGGGCCCCAGGGCGATCCCGGCGGCGAGGTGCAGCACGATCGCCACGAAGGCCGCCACCACGAGGACGCCCGGGACCGCGAGCAGCAGGACGCCCGCGAGCGCGCGGAGCAGCTCCCGCTGGTCCAGCGAGTAGGCCGCCTCGAAGACCAGCCCCGGCAGCAGGACCAGCAGGACCAGCTGCGAGCTCACCTGGAGGTGGACCGGGGGCGAGACGATGGAGATCGCCACGCCGAACAGCACCAGCGCGACGGTGTACGGCAGCCGGATGCGTCGCGTCACCAGCGCCACGAAAGCGAGCGCGACGAGCAGCCCCACGAAGGCTTCGACGCTCCCGAGGATGGACGGTTCGTTCACCCCGCCATCGTAGGCGCCAGGCGAGGGCACGGCGGGCGCGGTTGGCGACCTGCGTCCGGCGCGAACACGGCGGGCAGAGTCGGCCACCCGCGGCCGCCGCGGGGGCGTCACCAGGCCCGTGCGCGGCCCCTACACTGGCGCCATGAGCACCTACCGGTACGGGATCCTGGGGGCCGGGCGGCAGGGGACCGCCGCTGCCTACGACCTCGTCGTGCGCGGCGAGGCGGCGTCGGTGACGCTCGCCGACATCGACCTGTCCGCGGCCCGGCGGGCGGCCGAGCGCGTGAACCGCCTGACCGGGACCGAGCGGGCAACGGCCGCGCAACTCGACGTCACGGATCACGCTGCCCTGGTCGCCTTCCTGCAGCCGCTGGACGCCTTCATCGCCGCCGTCTCGTACAAGCTCAACCTGCGGATCGCGGAGGCGGCGCTGGAGGCCGGCACCAGCATGTGCGACCTGGGCGGCCACACCGCGACGGCGCTGGCGCAGATCGCGCTCGCGGACCGGGCGCGGGAGCGCGGGATCACGATCATCCCCGACTGCGGCGAGGCACCCGGACTGGCCAACAACCTGATGGCGTACGCCACCACGCTCCTGGACGAGACGGACGATCTGCTGCTGCTCGACGGCGGCCTGCCCCTCCACCCGGAGGCGCCGTGGGAGTACCGCGTCACCTTCGCCATGGACGGGCTGACGAACGAGTACGCGGGCGGGGCGGACTGGGTCCGGGACGGCGGGATCGTCCACGTGGACACCTTCGACCCGGCCGAGTACGAACTGGTGGACCTGGGCGAGCCGGTGGGAGAGCTCGAGGCGTTCTCGGCCGGCGGCGGGTCCACCGTGCCGTGGACGCTGGGGCGCACCGTGCCTTCGATCCGCAACAAAGTGCTGCGCTACCCGGGCCACGTCGCCCAGTTCCAGGCGTTCCAGGACGCCGGCCTCTTCTCCGAGGAGCCGATCCAGGTCGACGGCGCGCCCGTCGTCCCGCGGCACGTCTTCCACGCCCTCATCGAGCCGCAGATCCGTGCCCCCGAGGCGTTCGAGGACATCGTGATCGCCCACGTCATCGCGACCGGGCGGCGGGGTGGCGTGCCGACCCGGGCGGTGGTGGACCTTCGCGCCGTGCGGGACGACGTGCTCGGCTTCACCGGGATGGAACGCACCACCGGCTGGCACGCCGCGATCGTCTGCCACCTGATCGCGTCCGGCGCCATTCCGCCGGGCGCCGCTCCGGTGGAGGAGGCGGTGCCGCCGGCGACCATGGTCGCGGCCCTGCGGGAGCGCGCGCTGGCGGTCACCGAGACGGTGGAGCCGATCCGCCGACCCGGGTGACGCCGGGCGCTACCCGAGGACCAGCGGGATCACCACCCCGTAGCCGAGCCCCCAGGCGAGGTTGAGCCCGACCACCTCGGGGAGATCGGTGATGTGCAGCGGTCGCCGGGCCACCGTCGCGACGACGCTCAGAACCACCGCGCCGCCGAGGCCGATCGCCGGGAAGAGGACCAGCCGTCCCGGGCCCTCGAGCCACTGGTAGGCGCAGACGGCGATGACCCCGCCGGCGATCGCCGCTCCGCCCCACGCGAGGCTGTCGCGGAGCGGACGTGCCCGCGCGTCCGGCGTCCGGCTCTCTTCCACGGACGCCCGGTAGTAGGCGAGGAGCGCCGACAGGATGGCGACGGCGGCCACGATCGCGACGGACGCGACCAGATCATCGAAGAGCATCCGACACCTCGGCCGTGGGCTCGGTCGGTGACGCCGCCACCATAGCGGCGCCCGCGCGGCGGCTCAATCCCCCATCCGGCCCGTCGTCGCCGCGCCCCGCGCGCGCCGGCACCGTGGCCCGCGTCCGCGCCCCCCGCCGCATCTCGCTCCCGGGGCTCGGGAGGCCGGCGTCGTCACGTGCGCAGGCGGTAGCATTGGCCGCGGAGGGCCCCGTGTTCTATCGTTCCGACCCAGATCGGA
>JAJYDP010000065.1:5550-13119 GCA_021777365.1 Chloroflexota bacterium
CCCCTGGCTGCACGTCATCACCGGCTGCATGTCGTCCGGCAAGACGGACGAGCTGCTGCGCCTCCTCCGCCGCGCCGAGATCGCACGGCGGCGGGTCCTGCTGGTCCGGCCCGACATCGACGTGCGCACCCCGCCGGAGTTCGCGGAGAGCCGCAGCCACGCGCGGTTCCCGTCCACGCTCGTCCCGCGCAGCGACCCCGGGATGATCCTGACACTCGCTCGCGAGCGGGATGCCGACCTGGTGGGGATCGAGGAGGCGGAGTTCTTCGAGCCCGGGATCGTCGAGACGGTGCAGACGCTGCGGGCGACCGGTCGGCACGTCATCGCCACCGGGCTGAACCTCGATTTCGCCGGGCGACCCTTCAACTCGATGCCGACGCTGATGGCGCTGGCGGACGAGGTGACGACGCTCACGGCGATCTGCGTGGTCTGCGGCGACACCGCCACGCGCACGCAGCGGCTGGTGAACGGGCAGCCCGCGGCGAGCGACGACCCCCTGATCGTGGTCGGCGGGTTCGAGCGGGCGGCGGTCGAGACCTACGAGGCGCGGTGCATCCGCCATCACGAGGTGGGAGCGCCGCGCAGCGGCTGACCCGGGCCGGGGGCCGTGCGCCTCGGAGCACGGAGCGCGCCCGCGACACGACGACGACAGCGGAGGGTGTGATGCAGGTCGGTCTCCTGATCCCGCAGGGCTGGAAGCACGAGTACGACGGCTGGGATGCCGCGGCGGCGTGGGCGCGCACCCTGGCGCTGGCCCGACAGGCCGAGTCGCTCGGGTTCGAGTCGGAGTGGGTCTTCGATCACTTCCACACCACCCCGGATACGACCGACGAGATCACCTTCGAGTCGTTCACCACGCTCACCGCCATGGCGGGCGTGACCTCGCGCGTCCGGCTCGGCCACATGGTGATCTGCGCCGGGTACCGCAACCCGGCACTGGTGGCCAAGCTCGCCTCGACGCTCGACGTGGCCAGCGCCGGCCGGTTCGAGCTGGGGATCGGCGGCGGGTGGAAGGAGGACGAGTGGCTGGCCTACGGCTACGGGTTCCCCTCCACGTCCGAACGGCTGGGGGCGCTGGGAGACGCCCTGGAAGTGATCACCCACATGCTCGCCCCCGGTCGGGCCACCTACGAGGGACGCTTCGCCAGCGTGCGCGGCGCGGTGAACGTGCCGAAGGGGATCCAGCAGCCGCGCCCGCCGATCATCGTGGGCGGCAACGGCCCGCAGGTCACCTGGCGGCTGGCGGCACGCTTCGCCGACGAGCTCAACGTCGTCTTCCTCTCGCCGGAGCGGATCGCCGAGTCGCTGCCGGTGATCCGGGCGCGCTGCGAGGAGATCGGCCGCGACCCGGCGACACTGCGGCTCTCCGTGTACGCCCGCGACGAGGAGATGCGCGAGCCCGGCCAGGCGCGTGTCGACCTGGTCGGACGGTACGCCAGTCTCGGCATCGCCCGCCTGGTCGCGTTCCCGACGCGGTGGGGACCGACCGAGGAGGCGCAGGCCCGCTTCGCGGAGGACTGCGTGGCGGCCGGCATCCCGCCGGCACGGGGGCTGTAGCGCGCCCGGACCGACCCGGCGGCACCCACGGCGGACCGGACGGCCCGGCGTCCCGCGGAGCGGTCATGCGGCGCGGTTCCGGGCGTCCGGATGGCACTGTCCGGCCACGGAGGCGCCGCGGAGACTGGGCGCCACGGAGGTGCGCCGTATGCCGTCGACCGAACTGGTCGCCGCGTCCACGCTTGGAGTCAAATCGCTCGAGGAATGCCTGCGGACAAGGCGTTCCTGCCACGATTTCGGCTGGGATCCGCTCACCGGAGACGAGCTGCTCGGGCTCTGCTGGGCGGGCCAGGGGATCACCGGTCCCGGCGGCCAGCGCACCGCGCCGTCCGCCGGCGGGGTGCATCCGCTCGAGCTGTACGTGGTGACGGCCGCCGGGATCCTCCATTACGAGGCCGAGGCCAACCGGCTGGAGAGCGTCGGGCGTGGCGACCGCCGGCCGGCACTGTGCACCGCGGCACAATCCCAGGACGTGATCGGCCTGGCCGCGGCGACCGTGGTGATCGTCGCGGTGGAGGGGCGCATGGATCCGCGCTACGGGGCGCGGTCTCGCCACTACGAGCTGGTGGAGACCGGGCACGTCGCGCAGAACGTGCTGCTGGCGGCTACCGCCATGGGGATCTGTGCCACGCCGGTCGGTGCGCTCGACGATGCGGCCGTGCGGGATGTCCTGGACCTGCCGGCGAACCACACGCCCCTCTACCTCGTCGCGGTGGGCCACCACACCGACCGGCCGCACATCGCCGGATCGCGCTGACCGGCGCCACTGACGCGAGGCCGGCGCCCACCGGAGCCCGGTCGGGACCCGGACCGGGCGCTCGGCCGGCGGACGCCGCGCGGGCCCCGTAGCATGGCGATTCATGCCCGCACCCCGGTCTGACCCTTCCTATCGCGCGCTCCTCGCCGTGCCGTCGCTGGCCAGGATCATCGCGGGCATGCAGATCGCCCGGATCGCCCAGTCGATGGTCGGGGTGGCGATCGTGCTCTTCACCCTGACCGCCTACCACTCCGCGGAGCTGGCCGGTGCCGTGACGTTCGTGGCGATCGTGCCGGGCATGCTCGTGAGCCCCGTCGCCGGCGCCCTGCTCGACCGGCACGGACGGGCCCGGCTGGTGCTGCTCGACTACGCGGTGGCCGGCGCCTCGCTCGCCCTCATCGGCGGGCTCGCCCTCGCCGGCGCCCTCCCCGTCTGGGCTCTCCTCCTGATCGCCGGCGTCTCGTCGCTCACCGCGCCGCTGAGCAGCACCGGGCTCCGCAGCCTCTTCCCACTGCTCGTGCCGGTGCCGCTGTGGGAGCGGATCAACGCGGTCGACTCGATGGGGTACGTGGTGGCGACCATCGTCGGCCCGCCGCTCGCGGGCGTGGTGGTCGGCCTGTGGGGGGGTCCAGTCGCGCTGGTGACGATCGCGGTCGCCTACCTGGCCGCGGCCGTGGTGCTCATCGGGATCCCGGACCCGAGGACGGACGTCGTCTCGACGGGACGCCTCCTGGTCGACGCGTGGCAGGGCCTCGTCTACACGTGGCGCAATCCCACGCTGCGGGCTCTCGGGTTCTCCATCTCGGCGCTCAACCTGAGTGGCGGCGTGACCACCATCGTCGTCCCGCTCATCGTGCTGGACGTGCTCCACATGGGATCGGAGACGGTGGGCGGCGTCTTCGCCGTGATGGGCGTGGGCGGCGCCGTCGCGGCGCTGATCTTCGGGAGGATGAAGAGCGAGGGACTGGAGCGCCGGATGCTCGTGCTGCCGATGCTCGCGAGCGCAGCCGTCCTGCTCCTGCTCCTGCCCGGGCAGCTGGCACCGATGGCGCTGTCCATGACGCTCGTCGGCCTCCTCAACGGCCCGATGGACATCGCGCTCTTCACGCTGCGCCAGCGTCGGACCGACCCGGCATGGATGGGCCGCGCGTTCGCGGTCTCGATGAACTTCAACTTCGCCGGGTTCCCCATCGGGTCCGCGATCGCCGGCTGGCTCGCCTCCCGCACGATCGAGGGCGCCATCCTGTTCGGGGCGGGCGCGTGCGTGCTGGCCGCCGTGATCGCCGCCCGGGGGATCCCCGCGGCGGCGGGCGAGGGCCCGACGATCGCCGACGCCGCGACGCTGGGGGTCCCGCGCGAGGGCGCCGGCGCCGCGAAGTAAGGACGGCAGAGGGGACGTGCCGCCCCGGAACAGGGCGCGCGACAGGTACGCGCAGGTTCTGACAGATTTGGTAAGGTTCGGCCCATGCAGGAAGGTGGCCCCCGGACCGCGCCGCGTGCGGCGGGCGCAGGCGGCGACGACTGGATCGCGCTGGGGGCCGCGAGCGCGCTGCTGGGGGTCAGCGCAGCGACCCTGCGACGCTGGTCGGACGCCGGCCGGATCCCCGTGTTCACCACACCCGGAGGACACCGCCGCTATTCCCGGCGTGCGCTGGCCGCCCTGATCCCGTCGCGTCATCCCGACCGCGCGTCGCTCGCGCAGCTCGGAGCGTCGAGCGACCGCATCGTGCGCGCCTACCGCCGGGGCGGCGGGGGATCGGCCCGCAACCGCCGCGCCGACTCGCCGGAGCAGCCCTGGTTCGGCCGTCTCGGCGAGACGGAGCTGGCGGAGTTCCGCCGGCGCGGGCAGGCCATCGTCGCCGAGCTCCTGCTCCAGCTGGAGGACGGCCCCGACGCCGCGGAGCACCTCGCCCGGGCCGCCGCACTTGCGGCGGACCACGGCCGGCGCATGGGGCTCCTCGGGTGTTCCGCGGTCGACGCGGTGGAGACCTTCCTGCAGTTCCGGGCGCCCTTCCTGGGGGAACTGCTGCGCCTCGCCGCGCGCCACGGCCTGGACACGCACGAGGTGGCCGCGCTCGTGACGAACGTGGAGCGCGCGCTGGACCGCCTGCTGGTGGCGACCGTCGAGGGTCACGCCAGCGCGGCGGCCGGGGGCGAGACTGGGCGATGACCACCCGCGCCCTCCCGCTCCAGGTGCTCGCCGCTCTCCCGGACGGCCACGACGCGCCCGAGCGCGCGGCGTTCGCGCAACTGGTGCGCGACCGGCTGGACGATCGCGCGCGGGCGAGCCTGCTGGTCACCTGTCACCGGGTCGAGTGGTACGCCACCGGTGCCGATGGGGCCGGCCGGGCTGTCGACCTGGAGTCCGCGGCCGTGGCCGCGGGGCTCCGGGGATTGCGTCGGCTCGAGGGCAGGGAGGCCGTGACCCACCTGCTCCGCCTGGCGGCGGGCCTCGAGAGCGCAGTGATCGGCGAGGACGAGGTCCTTCACCAGGTGCGCGGCCTGCTGGACGCGGTGCGGGCCATGCCGTCACCGGATCCCGGTCTCGTCCGCGCGCTGGAGCTCGCCATCGGCGTGGGCCGCCGCGCCAGGGCGGATCGGCCCAGGCCCCAGGAGCGGAGCATGGCCGACCGAGCGCTCGACTGGGTGGCGCCGCGGGGCGACGGGTGGGCCGGGATGCGCATCCTGGTGGTCGGCGCGGGGGTGATGGGGCGAGCGATCGCTGCCGGTGCCGCCCGGCGCGGTGCCACCGTCACGGTCACCAGCCGCGATCCGGGGCGGGCGCATGCGGTCGCGCAGGCGGTCGGCGGTGCCTGGGGCTCGCTCGACGACGCGGCTGCGCGGGCATCCGAGGCGGACGCGGTGCTGGTCGCGCTGAGCGGGTCGTGGGACGCGCTGGCCGCGCGGTGGGAGCAGACGGCGGGGCGGGCGCCCTCCGTCGGTGCGTTCCCGCCGATCGCGGATGTCTCGTCGCCGCCGGCCGTCCCCGAGCCGGTCCGGCGGGCGCTGGGCGACCGCTTCGTGGGCGTGGACCAGCTGTTCGGGCGCCGGCGCACCGCGGTGGACGAGGCGGAGGAGGTCCGGCGCTCGTACGTGGAGCACGCGGAGCGCCTGGTGCAGGAAGCCTGCGACCAGTACGTGCGCTGGGCGGCGGCGCGTCCATCGGTGGCGACGCTGGCGGCCCTGCGGGCGACGGCCGAGCGGCAGCGTGCGCGCGAGCTGGAACGGCTCCTCCGGCGGCTGCCGGGCCTCGACGACCGGGAGCGTGCCCTGGTGGCCGGCTTCTCCGAGCAGCTTGTGGCACGCATCCTGCACCAGCCCAGCGCCCGGCTGCACGACGACGCGGACGGAACGGCCGCGGCCGCGGCCCGGCTCCTCTTCGACCTGTGAGGCCCGGAGGACCGCTCCGGCTCGGCACCCGGGGCTCCACCCTGGCCCGTCGCCAGTCGGAGATGGTGGCGGACGCGCTGCGCCGACGGGGACGGGAGGTCGAGCTGGTCACGGTCGTGACCGAGGGTGACGTCCGTCCGCCCGACACCGCCTGGGGCGAGGGTGCGTTCGTGGGTGCGCTGGAATCCGTGCTGCTCGCGGGGTCCGTGGACCTGGCGGTCCACAGCGCCAAGGACGTGCCCATCGATGCAGGGGCGGCGGCTTCGGGCGCCGACCGCGGCGCAGCAGCGGCTTCGGGCGCCGGCGGCGTGGGAGAGGCCGCCTCGGGGAGCCTGGTCATCGCCGCGTACCTGCCGCGGGAGGATCCCCGCGACGCCCTGGTGACCCGCGAACCGGCGTCCGTCGAGACCCTGCCGGCCGGCGCCAGGGTGGGGACCGACAGTCCGAGGCGGGGCGCGTTCCTCCGTGCGTGGCGGCCGGACCTGCGGATCGTGCCGCTCCACGGGAACGTCGACACGCGGCTCCGCCGGCTCGACGCCGGGGACGTGGACGCACTCGTGCTGGCGATGGCCGGCCTGATCCGGCTGGGCCACGCGGACCGCGCGGGCTGCCCGCTGGACCCGGGCAGGATCCCCCCGGCCCCGGCCCAGGGCGCGCTCGCCGTGCAGTGCCGCTCGGACGACGCGGCGCTGCGGGAGCTGCTCGCGGCCCTGGACGACGCGGCCACCCGGCGCTGCGTGGAGGCGGAGCGAGAGGTTCTGCGGTCGACCGGGGGCGGGTGCCGGGCGCCGCTCGGTGCCCTCGCCACGCCCCAAGGGGAGCGTATCGAGCTGCTGGCCGGCGCGATCGCGGCGGACGGGCGGCCCGTGATCCTGCGCCGTGGCGCGGAGGCCGCAGATGCCCTCGACCTTGCGCGCGAGCTGGGCCGCTCGCTGCTCGAGGCCGGCTTCCGGGGGACACTCGCATGACGAGCCGACCAACCGGCGTCGATCCGGTCGCGCGCCGCCTTCGGGAGGGGGGCGCCGATTCCTCCGTCGTGGTGACCCGGCCCGCCGGCACGGACGACCCGCTGGCGGCCCGGCTGCGGGCCGCCGGTGTCACGGTGCACGCGGTGCCGACCGTGGTCACGGTCGACGTTCCGCCGGGAGGCGAGCTCGATCGTGCGGCGGCGGCGCTCGACGGGTACGACTGGGTGGTCGTCACGAGCGCCGCCGGCGTGACCGCCCTCGTCGCGGCGCTGGCCCGGGCGGGGCGGCCGGGCCAGCGGGCGCCAGGCATCCCCGAGTTCGCCGCCGTGGGCCCGGCGACCGCGCGCGCGCTGCGTGAGGCGGGGTTCGAGGTCGCGCTGGAGGCATCCGACGGCTCGGGCGCTGGCCTGGCGCGGGACCTGGCGCGCGAGGCATCGCGCGGCTCCGGCCTGGGCGGCCGGAGGCTGCTGCTGCCCCGGGCGAGTGCCGCCTCCCCGGATCTGCCGGGCCTGCTCCGCGCGGCCGGAGCCGAGGTCCACGAGGTGGTCGCGTACCGGACCGTCGAGGGGCCCGAGTCCTCGCGCCCGGCGCTCGTCGCCGCGCTCGAGGACCCCGGACTGGCCGCCGTCGTCGTGGCGTCCGGCTCGGCCGTGCGCGGCCTGCTCCGTCTTGCAGGCGGTCCCGGCGACGACGCAGCCGGCCTCGGCGACGAGGGGCCGGCGGCCGGGCCGATTCTGTCGGCCATCCCGTTCGTCTCGATCGGGCCGTCCACCTCGGCGGAGGTCCGGCGGTGCGGTCTCCGCCTGGCCGCCGAGGCGTCGGCGCCCACGGTCGAGGCACTCGCCGAGGCGACCCTGCGGGTGGTGCGAGGCACACCGCCCGGGGGAGAGGCGCCCG
>JAJYDP010000883.1:0-1459 GCA_021777365.1 Chloroflexota bacterium
TCCGACCAGAGGAGACGCGGCGCGATCAGCTCGTACGCCGCCAGCGGCTCGAAGCCCGCCCGGGACAGGCATGCCTGGACGGCGACACTCGCGTCGACGACGTGCTGCACGGCTCAGTGTCCAAGCCGCGACCGTCGCAGGGCCGCCACGACATTCGGCATAGGCTCGCCGGTGATCGTCGTCCGCCAGCCCTCGGGCACCGGCAGCATGTCCCCGTCGGCTGAGACCTCTCGGAGGTCCCCTTCCTCGATGACGTGCTGAGTGCCGATCTTGCGTGCGGGCAATCTCCCCTCGCGGATCCAGCGGCGAATTGTCTCCGGCTTACGCCCAACTCGTCGCGCCGCTTCAGGCACGGTCAGCATCGTTTGTTCTCCGAGGCGCATATCGAGTAGCATGCTACACCATAGCAGCGCTCGTATCGACCTGCTGCCACGGATGCCCCCACCGTGCTGCGTCGACACCGGGCGTCGCGCGGCGACGCGGGATGGGCGACCGGGCCCAGTCGGTGCGCTGCCTCTCGCCGGAGCGCGAGCCGCAGGGTTACGGCCGGCGGGCGGCGGACTCCTCGGCCAGCCGGTCGGCCAGCGTCTCCCACGCGACGGGCGGCTCCTGCTCGCCGGCGCGGGTCCTCACCGCCACGCTCCGGGCCTCGATCTCGCGGTCGCCGAGCACGAGCATGTACGGGACCTTCTGCTCCTGGGCGAGCCGGATCTTGTTCTGCATCCGGCTGTCGGATTCGTCGACCTCGACCCGGATCCTCCGGTCCCGGAGGAGCGCGGCGAGCTCGCGGGCCGCGTCGTTGTGCCGCGACGCGATGGGCACCACCACGGCCTGCACCGGCGCGCACCAGAACGGGAAGGCGCCCGCGAAGTGCTCGGTCAGGATGCCGATGAACCGCTCGAGCGACCCGTAGATGGCGCGGTGGATGGCCATCGGCCGCCGCGCCTCGCCGTGCTCGTCGGTGTACGTCAGGTCGAACCGCTCGGGCAGCATGACCAGGTCCACCTGGATGGTGGCCATCTGCCACTCGCGCCCCAGGGCGTCGTCGATGTAGATGTCGATCTTCGGCGCGTAGAAGGTGCCGTCCTTCGGCTTGACCGTGTAGGGTGCGCCCGTCCGCTCCAGGGTCGCGTGGATGATCTCCTCGGCCTGCTCCCAGAGCGCCGGATCGCCCAGCGCGCCGTCCGGCTTGGTCGCGAAGGTGAACCGCGGCACGAGGCCGAACCAGGCGTACGACTCGGCGACCTCGCCCAGCAGGGCCTGCAGCTCGTCGCCGAGCTGGTCCGGACGCACGTACAGGTGGGCGTCGTCCTGCACGAAGTGACGCACGCGCGTCAGCCCGTGGAGCACGCCCGACCGCTCGTTGCGGTGGAGCCTCCCGTACTCGGAGAAGCGGAGCGGCAGGTCTCGGTACGAGCGGACCCGGCTGCGGTAGACGATCGTGCTCTCCGGGCAGTTC
>JAJYDP010000883.1:1469-2617 GCA_021777365.1 Chloroflexota bacterium
CAGCAGCCGGAACATGTTGTCGGCGTAGTGATCCCAGTGGCCGGACTGCTCCCAGAGCTTCTTCGACACGAGCACGGGCGTCGAGATCTCCTGGTAGCCGCGGCGTTCCTGGAGCTCGCGCATCGCGGTCTCGAGCGTCCGCCACAGGCGCTGGCCCTTGGGGTGCCAGAAGGCCGATCCCGGGCTCACGTCGTGGAAGCTGAACAGGTCGAGCTGGACGCCCAGCCGCCGGTGGTCACGCCGCTTCGCCTCCTCGCGCCGCCACAGGAACTGGTCGAGCTCCTCCTGCGTGGACCACACGGTGCCGTAGACGCGCTGGAGCATGGGGCGCTTCTCGTCGCCACGCCAGTAGGCGCCTGCCACCGCCAGAAGCCTGAACGGCCCGATCAGCCCGGTCGACGCCACGTGCGGTCCGCGGCACAGGTCGATGAACTGCCCGTGCTGGTAGGTGGACACCACGGGCTCCGGCTCGGCAGCCGTCGCGGCGGCCGCGCGGAGGTCGTCGAGGATCTCCACCTTGAAGGGCTGCCCGCGCTCGACGAAGAAGGCGCGGCCCGCGTCCGGGTCAAGCTCAGAGCGGACGAACGGGTGATCGGCCGCGACGGACGCCCGCATCCCCTCCTCGATCGCGGCGAGGTCGTCGGGCGTGAGGGCGCGGGGCAGCTCGAAGTCATAGTAGAAGCCGTCCCGGATGGCTGGTCCGATGCCGAGCTTCGCGCCCGGGAACAGCTGGAGGACGGCCTCCGCCATCACGTGCGCGGCGGAGTGGCGCATCGGGTCGAGGGGGTCGCCGGCGTGCGCGTCGAGCAGCTCCTCGACGGAGCCGCGCGGCGGGGCCTCCAGGGAAAGGTCCTCGGGCTCGCCGATCGAGTCCGGGGCCGGACCGGCGCCAGGCGCCGGCGCGTGTCCCGCCGCCGTCGCCGCGTGGTGCTCGCTCATGTCGCGCCTCCAGTGAAACGAAACGACCCCTCGCCCTTCGACAGGACGAGAGGCCGTGCCTCCCGCGGTTCCACCCGCCTTCGCGTGGCGGCCCGCGCCGCTCGCGCTCTCTGGTGGCCGCGCTAACGGGCGGCGCCCGGACCGGTTCGCCGGTCGCTCGCGGGTGGTGCGTCGCGGGTGGGTCGCGTCCGGGTTCGCAGCCACCGACC
>JAJYDP010000884.1 GCA_021777365.1 Chloroflexota bacterium
CGATCGTCCCCACGCCCGCGGCGGCCAGGTAGAGCATGGCCGACGAACCGAGCCCGCCCGCGCCGATGAACAGCACGCGGGACCCGAGGAGCTTCGCCTGCCCCTCCGCGCCGACCTCCGGGATCAGCAGGTGGCGGCTGTAGCGCCGCTTCTGCTCCAGCGTCAGGACCGTCGGCTGCGTCCACGGCCGGCCCTGGGACTTCCAGAGCTGGAAGCCACCGGCGATCGAGGCCGGGCTGGCGTAGCCCATCTCGTGCAGCTCGCGCGCCGCGAGCAGCGAGCGGACCCCGCCGGCGCAGTACAGGAGGAGCCGGGCGTTGCGGTCCGGGACCGCGGCCTCGATCTCCTGCTCGATGTAGCTCCTGGCCAGGTGAATGGCGCCGGGGATGTGCCCCTGCTCCCACTCGTCCTGCTCGCGGACGTCCACCAGCGTCGCACCCTCGGCGAGCAGGCGGGCGGCTTCATCCGGCCAGACCTCGCGCACGGTGGCGCGGGCCTCGCGCATCAGTTCGTTGAATGTCTTCGGCATGGGATGGGGCTCCGGGGATCGGGGGACGTGGCCGCCTCGCGAGAGACGGCGCGGGGATCGCGGATGCGATCGAGTGCCGGCACCTTCAGGCCGGCCGTCGACACCTGCAGCGGCCCGCGCGGATGAGGGACGGAACGCCGGGCGTCATGCCGGCTCCTCCTCCGTCTCGGCCTGCCAGGCAACCCGATCCTCCAGCGCGCGCCGGAGGGTGTCCACCGAGAGCAGGGCGCACTTGAGCCGCGCCGGGCTGATCTCGATCCCGAGCTCGTCGATCACGTCCTGCCGGCCGATCTTCGAGACCTCCGCCAGGGAGAGCCCGCGGATCCGGTCGGTGAGCATGGACGCGGAGGCCTGGCTGATCGCGCAGCCGCGGCCGGTGAAGGCCACCTCGGCCACATTCCCCTGCTCGTCGATGTCGAGCATCAGCGTGAGGCGGTCGCCGCAGAGCGGGTTGGATCCCTCCTGCGTGACGTCGGGGTGCTCCAGGGTGCCGAAGTTGTGGGGGTGCCGGTAGTGCTCGAGGATCTCGGCGCGGTAGAGGTCGTCCATCGGGATCAGTATCTCGTATCGGTGTGAATCAGTGCGTCCGCAACTATCATGCGAAGAGCGCCTGGACCTTGCGCAGTGCCGCGACGAGCCGGTCGATGTCGCCGGTGGTCGTGTAGACGCCGAAGCTGGCCCGCGCGGTGGCCGCCTCCCCCAGCCGCTCGTGGAGCGGCTGGGTGCAGTGGTGGCCGGCCCGGATCGCCACCGCCTCGCGGTCGAGGAGCGAGGCGACGTCGTGCGGGTGGACGCCGGGCAGGTTGAACGTCACCACCCCGGCCCGCTCGTCGGCCGAGTGCGGCCCGTGCAGCAGGAGCCCCGGCACGCCGTGGGCGAGCGCATCGAGCGCGTAGGCGGTGAGCAGCCGCTCGTGCTCGCGGACGCGGTCCATCCGCAGCGCCGACAGGTAATCGAGCGCGGCACCCAGGCCGATCGCCGCCGCGATGTCCGGCGTCCCGGCCTCGAACTTCCAGGGGACGTCGTTGTAGACGGTGGAGCGGAGGTGGACCTCGAGGATCATCTCGCCGCCGCCCATGTACGGCGGCATCGCCTCGAGCAGCTCGCGGCGCGCCCAGAGGACGCCGCTCCCGGTGGGGCCCAGCGCCTTGTGCCCGCTGAACGCGAAGAAGTCGCAGTCCAGCTCGGCCAGGTTGACGGGCATGTGCGGCACCGACTGCGCGCCATCGACCAGCACCAGCGCCCCGGCGGCGTGGGCACGGTCGACCATCTCGCGGACCGGGTTGATGGTCCCGATCCCGTTGGAGACGTGGGTGAAGGCGACGAGCTTCGGCTTCGTGCGCAGCAGCGCGTCGAAGTTCGTCTGGATCAGGCGGCCTTCCTCGTCGATGGGGACGAACTCCAGGTCCGCGTCCTTCTCCTGGACCAGGAGCTGCCAGGGCACCAGGTTCGAGTGGTGCTCCAGCTCGGTGAGGACGATCGTGTCGCCGGCGCCGATGTGCCGGCGACCCCAGGTGGCGGCGACCAGGTTGATCGCCTCGGTCGCGTTGCGGACGAAGACGATCTCGTGGCGGTCGCGCGCGCCGATGAAGCGTGCGACCTTGTCGCGGGCGCCCTCGTAGGCCGCGGTGGCCTCCTCGCCCAGCGCGTAGATGCCGCGGTGGACGTTCGCCGAGTACCGGGCGTTGTAGCCATCGACGGCATCGACCACCGAACGCGGCTTCAGGCTGGTGGCGGCGCTGTCCAGGTACGCGACCGGCCGGCCGCCGAAGTCACGCTCGAAGATCGGGAAGTCGCGCCGGATCGCCTCCGGGTCGAGCGGATCGCTGCCGCTGACGGCCGCGGCATCCGGCACCTCCGTCGGCGCCGCGAGCGACCGGCCGATCCCGGTCCGCGGGACCACCAGGGCGCCCTCGACCCGGGGGTCCGGGCCGTCCACCGGCACAAGGGTGATGGGCAACGTCCCCCCGTCCTCCGATCGCCGCTCGGCGTTCGTCATCGTCAGGTCCTTCCTTCGCCGCCTGCGATCAGTGCGCTGCGGGTTCCGGCTCGGGAGCCTCGTCGCCCACGTAGTCGTCGTAGCCGGC
>JAJYDP010000885.1 GCA_021777365.1 Chloroflexota bacterium
ACTCTTCTCTGAGCGCGGCTTCGACGCGACCTCGATGAAGGATCTCGCCGAGGCGACCGGCGCGGCGCCAGGCCTCGTCTACCACTACTTCGGCAGCAAGAACGAGCTCCTCGCGGCGGTGCTCGCCGAGCGGAGCTTCTTTCCGAAGTTGCGGTCCCTGCTCACCGATCTCCCCGACCGGCCCGCGGCGGAGGTGCTCACCGAACTCGCGGAGCGGTTCGAGGCGATGCTCTCCGAGCGGGAGGCCGTGGTGCGGCTGGTGGCCCACGAAGCCCAGACAGACGGGCAGATCAGAGCCGAGCTGCAGCGCAGGATCGACGATGCGACCGAAGTGGTAGCGCGGTATCTCGAGTCGCGCGTGGCCGGCGGCGAGCTCAGACCCCATGACTCGGTGACCACAGCCCGAGCCATCTTCTTCACGCTCGTCATGTTCCACCTCACCGGGACCCCGGCCGGCGACTCACCGCGATGCCTCGTCGAGCTCGTCCTGGCGGGCATCGCGGCAAGGGCAGACCGCGGGTGAGCCTGTACGACGTTGCCCTCGCGGCGCATGTCGCAGGCGTCGCGGGCGTCTTCCTCGCGTTCGGCGCCTGGCTGGACGGGATCGTCCTGCTGGGGCGGGCCGGCCGCGTCGAGCAGATCCGCAGCGCGATCGAGCTCATCGAGCTTTCCGAGCCGTTCGTCCGCGTCGGCGGCATCCTCCTCGTGCTCGCCGGGCTGTACATGGCGATCGGAACCTGGGGGGTCACGACGGGCTGGATCCTGGCGGGAATCGCCGGGGCGCTCGTCGTCGGCGTCCTCGGCGGGCTCGTCATGGAGCCCCGGGTCATGGCGATCGGCGCCGAGGCGAGGACGCTGCGGCCGGGGCCGATCCCCGCCGACCTTGCGGTCCGGCTGCGCGAGCCGCTGCTCGCGCTCTCCGTGCGCGTGGACGTCGCGCTCCTCTTCGGCATCGTCGTCGTCATGACCGTCAAGCCGGCACTCGCCGTCGCGGTGGCAGTGCTGGCGGTCGCGGCGCTCGTCGGGTTCGGGTGGGCGACGATCGCCGGTCGGTTCGCCGCGCGGAAGGAGCCGGCGTGACGACGCGGATCGACGTACCCGCGGTCATTCGGTTCGACGATGCGAGGGCGACCGATGTCTCGCTGGCGGGCGGCAAGGGCGCGAGCCTGGCCCGCCTCGTCGCGCTCGACTTGCGCATCCCGGACGGGTACGTCCTCTCGACCGCGGCGTACCGAGCGACCGCCGCCGCGCTCGCCATCGCGGACCTGCCAGCGGCGCGTCGCGGGAATGCCCTGGAAGAGGCGGACGTCCCGGCAGCGCTCCGCGACCAGATCGTCGAGGCCTACCGAAGCCTCGGCGGCGGGAAGGTCGCCGTGCGATCCTCCGCGAACGCCGAGGATCTCGACACCGCCTCCTTCGCCGGCCAGCACGACACGTTCCTCGATGTCGAGGGCGAGGGCGCGCTGCTCGACGCCGTCCGGCGCTGCTGGGCCTCGCTGTGGTCGCAGCGGGCCGTCGACTACCGCCGCAAGCGCGGCTGGGACGAGGCGGATCTCGCGATGGCGGTCGTCGTGCAACGGATGGTCCCGGCCGACTGGGCGGGCGTCCTGTTCACGGTTGATCCAGTCTCGGGCAATCGTTCGGCGATGGTCGTCGAGGCCGTGCGCGGGCTCGGCGAGGCGCTCGTCTCCGGAGCGGCGAGCGGCGAGCGCTGGCGGATCGACCGCTCGACCGGACGCCTCGACGGTGACCGTGACGGTGACGTGCCCGCGCCAGTGCTCGCTGCCCTGCGGCGTGACTCGCTTCGGGCCGAGGAGGCGTTCGGCGGGCCGCTGGACATCGAGTGGGCGGTCGTCGGAGAGCAGACGTGGCTGCTCCAGGCACGGCCGCTGACCGTCGTGGCGAGCCCGGCGACCCCCCGCCAGCCGGTCCATGCGGCGCCGAGCCGCCTCGCCCGCTCGTTCGCACCGACCGCCATGGATCACGTGCCGGTCACGCCGTATCCGTTCGATACGTCGCTCTTCTTTGGCCCGCTGTTCGAGCGAATCCTCGCTGCGGCCCGATCCGTCGGGGTCGGCCTGCCGCCCACGGATCAGGTGCTCGTCGAGATCGCGGACGGTGTGGTCCAGGTCGTGCCACCGGTTCCACGACCAACCCGATCGCTCGTCCGGTTGCCGCTCGGCCTCGCCCGCGCATGGTCCGCCGACATGGATCGCTGGCTGGCCGGTGCCGGGCAGCGCGTCGTCAGCCGCGCGGTGGAGATCGACGGAGAGGACGCGGCGGCGCGCTCCGACGCCGACTTGCTGGGCCGGATTCGGGAACTCCAGGCGCTGCTCCTCGAGCTCTCGACGACGCGGCTCCTCCCGCTTGGCCGCGGCGCGGTCGTGTCCGCGGCGTTCGGCCGGCTGCTGCGCGCGGCCACTGGAACGACCGAGGCGGCCCTGGAGCGCGCGCTCCTCGCCGAGGTCCCCTGCACGACGACGGCCGCCAATCACGCGATCGACGCGATCGCCGCCGATGTTCGCGCCTCGGATCAGCTGCGCGACGTCTTCGAGGCCACCGCGCCGGCCGAGCTGCCGAGCGCGCTCTCGGCGACCCCTGACGGCCGGGCGAT
>JAJYDP010000886.1 GCA_021777365.1 Chloroflexota bacterium
CCGAGCCGGCGCCACCTTCATCGACGGTCAGCTCCAGGAGCGCGAAGGAAGGAGGTCAGAGGAGCCCATCACCGAGGAGGACGCCGCCGCCTGACCCGGGTTCATCCACAACTCTTGACAATTGCTCCAGCGTTTCCAACCCCAATCCCAACAGGAGAGGTGCTTCATGATCCGTACCGTTGTCGTGCCCGGGAAGGACGCCGACCTCATCGGGCTCGACCTGGCCGAACTCGCGCCGGGCGAGGCGCTCGAGACCCGCAGCGAGCGCGAGCTCGTCGTGGTGGTGCTCTCGGGCGTCGTCGAGGTGACGGTCGACGACAGGCCGCTCGGCCCTGCCGGGGGCCGTGGGTCGGTCTTCGAGGGCCCCGGACACGCGGTGTACGCGCCGCCCGGCAGCCGGCTGCACCTGCTCGCGGTGGGACCCGTCGAGCTGGCCCTCGCGAGCGTGTCGCTCGAGGGCCGGACGCCGGCGGCCGCCCGGATCATCGCGCCGGCGGACCAGCGGATCGCCGAGGTGGGCCGGGGCAACTGGGGCCGCAGCGTGCGCACCATCCTGGGCCCCGAGCACGCCGCGGGGCGGATCCTCATCGGCGAGACGATCAACCCGCCCGGCAACTGGTCGAGCTACCCGCCCCACAAGCACGACGTGCAGGACCCGCCCCGAGAGGTGCGCCTCGAGGAGGTCTATCTCTTCCGGGTCGACCCGAAGGGCGGCTTCGGCGTGCAGCTCCGCTACGACCCGGCGGGCAGCGAGGCCTTTGCCGTCCGCGACAACGACGTGGCCGTCATCCGCAGCGGCTATCACCCGGTGGTGGCGGCTCCCGGCTACGCGCTCTATTACCTGTGGATCATGGCCGGCGAAGGCCGCGCGATGATCCCCCATCTCGACCCGGCGCATGCCTGGGTCGCGGAGGCCTAGCCCGATGCCAGACCAGACGGAGTCCCGCGCATTCGAGGTCCTGCGCCACGCCGGTGCCCGCGACGCATCGCGCACGACGGTCGGTGTGGGGGCCCTCGGCCTGCGTGTCGCCGAGCAGGGCTGGGCGCTGCTGGCCTGGGCCCCGAGTGCCGACACGCTGCCCGCCGGACTCTCCGGCACCGCGAGCGAGCACTCCGGGGGGGTCCTGCTGGCCGGCCCGGCCGACGCTGACAACGCCGCCGCGCTGCGAACCCTCGTGCCCTGGCTGCGGCCCCGCCCCGTGGGCACGCAGACCTCCGCCGGGGTGGGCGATCGCCTGGGATTCGCCACCGTGGGGCACCTGCGCGCGTTCCAGGCCCACCCCGGGGTTGCCCCAGTCCTCGCGCAGCAGTCGGCGCGCGAGCTCGGGCGCACCGGGCGCACCTTTGCCGAGGTGGTCGACGCGGCGACCTTCGGCGCCCTCGCCGCCGGCTGGCGCGACGGGTACGGCGCCGACGGCGACCACCTGAAGTCGATCGAGCAACTCGATGCCGCGCTCGCCGCCGGCTTCTCCATGGTCACCGCGGATCCCATCGAGCTCGTCCCCGACCTGCCCGCCGACGCCGCACCCGCGTCGATCCTCGCGGCCTTCGCGCTGGTCCCCTGGGCCGCCCTGGAGGACGAGCCCACGGCCTTCGCGGCGCGCTACCCCGAGGCGCTCGACACCGGTGAGGGTCGGATCGCGCTGCCCCGCGAGGCGCTCGTGGCGGCCGCCGCCCGCTTCGGCACGGCGGTCGTGCAGATCGCCGCCATGTACCGCCACCTGGTGGCCCGGGCCGGTGCCGGGACGGTGGAGTTCGAGGTGGCGGTCGACGAGATCGAGCATCCCACGACGGCGGTGGACCACGTCTACCTCGCCACCGAGCTGCGCCGCCTGGGGGTGCGCTGGCAGAGCCTCGCGCCGCGCTTCGTGGGGGAGTTCGAGAAGGGCATCGACTACCGGGGGGACCTGCGCGCGTTCGAGGCCGACGTCGCGACCCACGCCGCGCTGGCCCGGGCCCTCGGCCCGTACAAGCTCAGCGTGCATTCCGGATCCGACAAGTTCTCGGTGTACCCCAGCGTGGTCCGCGAGACCCGGGGCCTGGTGCATCTCAAGACCTCCGGCACGAGCTACCTCGAGGGGCTGCGGGTCGTGGCCGCGCTCGACCCGGCGCTGCTGCGACGGATCTGGGGGGTGGCCCTCGAGGCCTACGCGACCGCCCGCGCCAGCTACCACGTCTCCGCCGCGGTGGCCGGCATGCCCGCGCCCGAGCGCCTGACGGTGGCCGAGCTCGGCGGGCTCCTCGACCGACCCGACACCCGCGAGATTCTGCACGTGACGTTTGGGGCCGTGCTCGGGGCGGATCCGCTCCGAGCAGAGCTGCGGGGGCGCCTCTGGACCGAGCGCGAGGCATACTGGGCGGACCTGGCGGCGCACATCGGGCGGCACCTGGCGCCCTTCGCGTCGGGCACGGCGGCCGTCCGCGCCACGGCTGCCGGCAGGACGGGGAGCGACGCGTGATGACCCAAGGGACGGAGGACGGCACGTCACGGTTCGACCTGTCCGGCCACGTCGCCGCGGTGATCGGTGGGACCGGCGTGCTGGGCGGCGCGCTGTGTCATGGCCTGGGCTCGGCCGGGGCCGCCGTGGCAGTCATGGGCCGCTCGCCGGAGCG
>JAJYDP010000066.1 GCA_021777365.1 Chloroflexota bacterium
GAAGGCCCTCTCGGTCTCGATGTCCGGGATGGGCGACGGCGCGGCGTCGGGCCTGGCCGTCGGGTACACGATCATCGGTGACAGCGCCTGGATGCAGCTGGGGGGCACCGCGATGCCCCTGCCGGCCGGCCAGGGCGCCACGATCCAGCAGACGATCGACGCGTTCTCGCCCCAGCGTGTCTTCGGGCAGTCCTTCGACCAGTACCTGTCCGGCATGCACCAGGTCGGCCAGGAGCAGAAGAACGGCGTGGCGACGATCCACCTGCAGGCGAACGCGCAGTCCCTCGACGCGCTTGCGCGGGCGGTCGGCGGCGGTACCGGCGTGCCGGGTACCTGGAAGATGGACCTCTGGGTCGCCCGTGACGGGGGCTACATGGTGAGTGCCGTCACCAGCGGGTCCTACGAGGTCAACGGCGCTCCGGCGACGATGCTCGTGCAGATCGACATCTCGGGGATCAACGACCCGGCCAACCGCGTGGTCGCACCGTCCTGATCGTTCGCGGCCCCGGTCCGGCCGCGCGTGGGCCCGGGCGCCTCCCCGGGCCCGGGCGCCTCCCCGGGCTCGGGCCTGCCAGCGTCAGGGCGCGTCGGACAGGGGCGCGGGAGACACGTCCGCCAGGACCGGGGCGTGGTCCGAGGGGATCGGGTTCTTGCGGGCATCGCGGTCGATCTCGGCGACCGTGACCCGTGACGCGACGGTCCGCGTCGCCAGGAGGTGGTCGATGCGCATCCCCTGGCCCTTGTGGAACGCGCCTGCCCGGTAGTCCCACCAGCTGAAGCGGCCCCCTTCCGGGTGGTGGACCCGGTAGACGTCGACGAGGCCCCACGCGAGGAGCGCATCGAAGGCGGCGCGCTCCTCGTCGGTCACGTGGGTCGCACCCACGAAGGCCGCGGGGTCCCAGACGTCCAGGTCGGCGGGAGCCACGTTGAAATCGCCGCCGAGGACCAGTGCCTCGGCGGGATCGCGTCCGGCGAGCCAGTCGCGCAGCCGGCCGAACCAGCCCAGCTTCGCCAGCCAGAACTCGCTCCCGACCTCGCGCCCGTTCGGCGCGTAGCAGCTGGCGAACCGGACGCCCCCGCAGGTGGCGCTCACGAAGCGCGCCCCGTCGGGATCCGGCACGCCGGCGAACCCTCGCTCCACGTCGGCCAGCCCGACGCGGCTCGCGATGGCCACGCCGTTCCAGCGCCCCTCGCCGTGGTGCGCCAGCTCGTAGCCCGCGATCCGGAACGCCAGCTCGGGCGCGGCATCGTCGGCCAGCTTGGTCTCCTGCATCAGCAGGACGTCCACCTCGCGGCGTTCGAGCCACTCGGTGACCTTGGGGAGCCGTGCCTTCAGCGAGTTGACGTTCCAGGTCGCGATCCGCATCGCGGATCAGTCTGCCACGCGGGCGGACCGGACGAACCCCGGTTCAGGCCTCCAGGGTGGGCTCGACGGAGATCGCGACGTTGCCCTGCAGCGCCCGCGAGACGGGGCAGCCGTCCTTGGCCGCCACCGCGGCCGCACGGAACGCATCCGCGGAGATGCCCGGCACCCTGCCGGTCACCCGGAGCTCGGAGCTCGCGACGGTCCACTTCCCGTCGATGCGATCGAAGGTGACCGTCGCTCCGACCTCCAGCTCGGCCGGCGGGGTCCCCGCCCTGCCCAGCTCGGCTGAGAGGGCCATGCAGTAGCACGCGGCGTGCGCCGCGGCGATCAGCTCCTCGGGACTGGTGCGTCCGTCGGCGGCCTCGGTGCGGGATCCCCACGTCACCGGCAGATCCGCGAAGGCGCCGCTCGTGGCGGCCGTGACCCTGCCGGACCCGGACCCGAGATCTCCCTGCCAGTGCACGCTTGCGCGACGAATGGCGGCCATGTCGTGCCTCCTGTCCTGTTGACGGGCTGTACCGGTACGGCGCGCGTCGCTCGCGGCCCCGCGTGTCGGCGGTGGCCCGGGGTGGCACGCGCTGCATCCCCTGCCACGATGGTCGCACACGAACCGGGACTGCGCCGGGGCGTATCCTGCAGCGACTGGTGCCTGGCACAGGAGGACGGGATGGCGATCTGGTTCACGGTCCGGCTCGACGACCGTCCGGGCTCGCTCGCGCGGCTCGCGTCCACGCTCGGCGATCGAGGCATCAACATCACGGGGATCGTGGGGGTCGCCGAGGACACCGACGGCGCCCTGATGCTCACCACCTCGGACGCCGCAGGCACGCGCGCGGCCCTCACGGGGGGCGGGATCGCGTTCGAGGAGCACGACTCGGCATCCGAGGGTATGCCCGACGGCTTCGCCGACCTGCGCTCTGGTCTCGCCCAGCGCGGGATCGACGTGGACGCGCGGTAGGCGGCAGGCGCTCCGCCGTCCGAGCCGATCCGCTCCGTGCCCGCCGATCCCCGTCCCGCCGTCCAGGTGTTCGGCCGGGCGGATTCCCGCGAGACCCAGAAGGCGCTGCGCTTCTTCAAGGAGCGGCGCGTCCCCGTGCACTACGTCGACGTGGCCCGCAAGCCGCCCGCGCTCGGTGAGCTGCGTCGATTCGCGCAGCGGCTGGGCGTCGCGGCGCTGGTCGACAGCGCGGGGCGGCGCTACCGGGATCTGGGGCTGGCCTATCTGCGGTCGTCCGACGACGAGCTCCTGGGACGCCTCGCGGCGGACCCGGCGCTGCTCCGGCTCCCGCTGGTCCGGAGCGGGTCGTCGTTCTCGGCCGGGCTCGCCGAGCCCGACTGGACCGCGTGGATCCGGGGAGGCGACACGGCCGGGCCCGACGCGAGCGGCCGGACCGGGCGTTCCTGACCGGTGCGCGGCGCCGGCCGCGCCGCCCCGCCGGGGCGCGCCGGGAGCGGCGCCGTGGCCCGCAGGGCGGACGGCGCCCCCGGCACGTCCTCAGAACGGCTGGACCGTCCCCCAGTCGAGCGCGGGGTCGAGCGTCGGCGCTCCCGCGACGAACGCGGTTCCGGTGGAGATGAACCGGTAGAGCCGGGTGCCGGCGGAACCTGCGTCGTACAGGACCACCACGTCGCCGAGGCCATCCCCGTTGACGTCCGCGGCGGCCATCTTCGACGCCGCAGTGCTGAAGCTGGTCGACGACCATAGCGTGACGCGGGAGAACCGTGCGCCGTTGGACAGGAGCCCCACGAGCTGGCTGCCCGCCGAGCCTGACGGTCGCAGGACCACCACGTCGGCGTAGCCGTCGGCGTTCACGTCCTCGACCACGATCCGCGCCTGCGCGGCGACGGTGTCCGTCATGTCGTACCAGGTGGTGAGCGGGCCGAGCCCGCCGCCCGGACCTGATCGCGCGACGAGGAAGCGGATCCCCACCGGGAGCTCGGTGCCACCGGGGCCGGCGGTCGGGCCGGAGGACGTGGTGGCGGAGCCGTCCGGGGAACTCGTGGGCGTCGGGGCCGCCGGGTCGGCCGGGGCCGCCAGGTCGGCCGGGGCCGCCAGGTCGGACGGGTAGAGGTCGGTCGCCACGACCAGGTCGGCTCGCCCGTCTCCCGTGACGTCGGCGGCGAACGCCTGCGCGCGCGCCACGTCGAGCTGGCCCGACCACCAGGTCTGCGGTGGCGCGAACCCGGTGCCGTCCGAGCGGAGCAGGTAGAGCCTGGCCGGTGGCACCACGGCCGGGGTGCCGGGCGTCCCGTCGCCCGCCGCGGCCATCGGCGGCGTGCCCCGGGAACCGACGAGGAGTGCCGCGTCGCCGATCCCGTCGCCGGTGAAGTCGCCGGCCAGCAGCTGCACGCTGGCGTCCGAGGCGATGTGGAGGCCTCCGCCGACGTCTGACCACCAGGTGGTGGCCGGCCCGAACCGCCCGCCACCCAGCGATCGGGAGACCTGGATCCGGTAGCCGGCCGAACCCATCCGCTCGAGCCGGAGCACGTCGGCGCGTCCGTCGTGGTCGACGTCCGAGAAGGCCCAGCCCAGGGTGGTGACCGGATCGGGCGACGTTCCGGCGGGGAGGGCCGCCGGCTGCCCGGTCTGCTGCGGCCCATCCGCCGGGATGGTGTCGTAGAAGCCGCCGGTGGCGGGGACCGGGAAGGGCGTGGTGCTGGCGGCGGGCAACGGCGACGCGGTCGGAGACGCTTCCGGCGTTGCCGACGGGGACGGCATCGCCGACGTCGGCGCGGGCGATGCCGACGCGACGGCTCCGGGCGAACCCGGTCCCGAGGCCGGCGAATCCCCGCCGCCTGCCCCGGGCGTGCCCGGCACCGCGATGCCGATCGAGCCGGTCCCCTGGCCGTTGACGTCGTTGATCCCGGGCTGGATCAGCCCGAACCCGGGGCCGTAGTAGGTGCGCAGGATCTCCGGGTAGAGCATCCCCTCGAGCGCGCAGCGGTAGGCGCTCGCCTGGTACAGGTGCCAGCCATCCGCGTTGGAACCGCAGCTCCCGGTGGATGCCCCGCGATCGTACCCGGTGGGGATGAAGCGCCCGTACTTGCGCAGGCTGATGGTCCACGTGTCCTGCACGGCCTGCAGCTGCCGGTCGCCCGGGTGGATCCGCTCCGGCCAGTAGACCTGGTCCACGCCGTTGTCGGTCACGTCGTAGCAGCCGCCGTGCGCGGTCGAGCCGCCACGCCAGACCCGCGCGAAGTACCAGCCGTACTGCTTGACGATGATGGCTCCTGCCCGCAGCGCCTCGACCGGAGCGCTGGCACCGAATTCGGCCGCCAGCACCGTGTCGACGTAGCGCCGGAACGGCACCACCTGCACCGAGCCCCGCGCGGGGCCGACCGTCCGATAGACACGGATGGTTGTTGGCGGGACGTACTCGCTGGTCCAGCCCGTGCACGTCCTCGCCGAGGCGAGAGCGACGCGGGGCACCGGCGGCGCGAGGAGGAGCAGGAGGACCGCGAGCGCGGTCCCGCCTGCCACCAGGCGGCGGAGCATGGCGGGGACCTTACACGCTCACAGCGGCGCTTGGCAAATCCGGCGGCTCCGCGAGATCGGGATCCGGTGCCTGCGCGCACCACCAGCGGCGGTCGGTGCGCGGCACCCCGGCGACGTGCCTCAGGGTCCCGGGATCACCAGGCGCTGGCCGGCGTAGATCGTGTTGACGTTCGTGATGCCGTTGGCCGCCGCGATCGCCTGCACGCTGACGCCGTACCGGGCGGCGATCGAGCTCAGCGTCTCGCCCGGCGCGACCACGTGGGTCCGACCGGCGGAGGTGCCGGCAGCTGCGGAGGACGCGACGGGCGTCCCGGCGCTGGACGAGGACGCCGCCGGCCCGGCGGAGCCGGCGGGCGACGCGCTCGACCGGGGCGAGCGGCTCGCCGACGGCGACCGGGACGGGGACGCGGCGGTCGGAAGCAGCGCCGGAGCGGACGCGATGCCACTCGCGGCGGAGGCGACCGCGCCGGGGGCCGACGACGCGGGCGGGGCGGCAGCGGCCGTGTCAGCCTGGCGCACGACCTCGGCCGAGAGGAACGCGAGCCCGTACCCGACACCCGCGGCAACGCCCAGCAGGACGATCACCGCGACCAGGCGCGCGAGCACGGACCGGACGCGTCGCGATCGGTGCTGTTGGGTGACCGCGGGCGCGGCCGGCGCCGGGCCGGGTGCCGCAGGCGGCGTGGGGACGGCCAGGTGTCCGGCCGGCACGAGGCCCGGCGCGGCCCGTGGCGCGGCGGCAGCCGGGTTGCCCGCTTCGGGGACCTCGATCGGGCCCGGCACCTCCGGCCACGCGGGCAGTTCGGGGACTTCCAGCGGCTCCGGCTCGTCCGGCGGCTCGGGGAGCTCGGGGGATTCGGGGACCTCGATCGGGCCGGGGAGATCGGGTGGTTCGGAAGGCTGGGGCACCTCGACAAGGCCGGGCGTCCCGGATGGCACGGGCACCTCGGTGGATCGGGGCACCTCCGGCGGTCGCGGCTGTCCCGACTGCGGGGGCACCGGCGTCGGCGATTCCGCCGAACCCAGGGGAGCCAGCGGCTCAACGGGTGGCAACGGGGCAGGCGGTGGCAGCTGCTCCGGCCGATCCGGCTGCGGCGACTGCGAGCCCGGTCTCTCCGCCATCCCCTGCTCCCGTGTCAAGCGTCGGCAGCTGTCGCGTCGGCGGAGGTCGCGCGCTCCAACCGGTTGGCGGTCGCGGGCGTCAGTTCGTCGAACGGCATGCGCGGGAATGATAGGGGCCCGGGCTCCCCGCGGACAGTCAATCGACCGGGACGCGTGCCTCGAGGCGGCCGTCCACGATGCGCGCGGGGTAGAACCGCATCCGGCGCGTCCGCGTGAGGGCGCGGGCGTGCGCCTTGGTGGCCGACGGCTCGGGCCTGGGCGGCGACCCGGTCGGGACCCGGACCGGTCGGTAGGTGCCCCCGGCGTCCAGTCCACCGATCGTGGGGAACGCCAGCACCCCGCCCGTCGCCAGGTCGAACGTCGCGCCGTGCAGGACGCACCCCACGACGCAGCCGTCGAGCGTCCCGATGGAGAGCGGCGCGGCCATGTGCGGGCAGCGGTCGTCCGTGACCACGATTCCCTCGCTGGTGTGGGCCACCAGCAGGTCCAGGTCACCGAACGAGACGCGTCGCATGGCGCCGGGCGGGATCTCGTCGATCGCGACCAGCGATCTGAACGGTGCGGTCGCGGCGCCTGGCGCGACCAGGCCATCCGGGATGGGGCAGAGGGGCGGGACGACGTGATCGGCCATCCGCGGATCGTACCGGGCCCGGCCTCCGGCAGCTTCGGCCGGCGTTCGCGCAGTGCGGGGCGCGTGGTCGGGGCCCGCGGTGCGGGCTGCGGGTTGGGCTGCGCGCCGGCAGCGCGACGCGGCGCGGTGCGTCATGCTGGCTGCGAATCGGGACGGGCCGGGCTGGCACCACGCCATGCCGGTGCCGCCGGGCCGCAATGGACGGGGGCGAGCATGCGCATCGCGCTGATGACCGAGCCGCAGCAGGGGCTGACCTACGAGGAGATCCTCGCGCTGGCGCGGACCGCGGAGGACGCCGGCTTCGAGACGTTCTTCCGGTCCGACCACTACACGAGCTTCCCGGGCGAGGCCGGGCTGCCCACGACGGACGCCTGGACCACGCTGGCCGGGATCGCCCGCGAGACGCGCCGGATCGGGCTGGGCGTGCTGGTCTCGCCGGTCACGTTCCGCTCGCCCGGCCTCCTCGCGAAGATCGTCACGACCGTGGACGAGATGAGCGGCGGCCGCGTCGAGGTGGGGCTGGGTGCAGGCTGGAACGAGCGGGAGCACGCGGAGTACGGGTTCCCCTTTCCCGAGGTGCCGTCCCGGTTCGACATGCTCGAGGAGCAGCTGGAGATCGTGCACGGTCTCTGGACCGAACCCGCGGGATGGTCATTCGAGGGCCGCTACTGGCAGATCCGCGGCGCGCGCCTGGCGCCGCGTCCCGTGGAGCGACCGGGCCGCCGGCACCCGAACCTGATCGTCGGCGGCGAGGGGAAGCCGCGGACGGCCCGGCTCGCTGCGCGCTGGGCGGACGAGTTCAACGTCTCGAGCGCGGACCCCGACGCGATCCGCGCCGGGTTCGAGCGCGTCAGCCGCGCGTGCGAGGCGATCGGCCGCGATCCGGGGAGCATGGTGCGGTCGGCGATGGTCGGCGCGGTGGTGGCCCCGACCGAACGTGAGGTGGACGAGCGCGTGCGATCGCTGCTCCGCATGCTCGGACGGGACGCCGATGGGGCACAGGCGTGGCTCGCGGAGCGCCGGCCGCGCTGGATCATCGGGACGCCCGACCAGGCCCGCGAGCAGATCGGCCGGTACGCGGCGGCCGGCGTCGAGCGCCTGATGTTCCAGGACCTCCTGCCCCGGGACCTGGCGATGGTCCGCGAGCTGGGCGCGCTCCTGGCCGGCGCATGACGCGCGTCACGTCCCTGGGCTGCGCGTGACGCGCAGCGGTTGGTGAGGTGCGGCAGGCCGAGTGAGTCTGGCTAGCGCCCCGCCGGGTCGGGCCCGGGCGCGGGACCGAGGGCTGCTCCGGCGGTCGGCTCCTCTTCCGCGGCGGCTGCCGCCGCGCGGTACGGGCGGAACTCCCTGCGCAGCACGTCCGGGTTCGTGCCGAGCGCCAGGGCGAGGTGGTAGGTCGTCAGCTGGAGGGGCACGGCGCTCGCCAGCAGGGCCGCGGCAGGGCCCTGGAGCCCCTCGGGGTCCGGTACCACCACGCGCCCGGCCGGGGTCAGGGCTTCGGGCAGGGCCCCGGCCGCCGACGCGGTGAGGATCGCGCCGGTGCGGACGCCGACGTGCCCCACCGCGGCGAGGAGCTGGCGGGCGCGGGCCACGCGCTCCCCCCGGCGGTCCCGCTCGGTGAGGATCAGCACCAGGCCGCTCCCCACGTCGAGCGAGGGGATGTGCCCGTGCAGCATCGTCTCGAGGTCGCGGTAGACGGTCGGGACGTAGGCGGCCTCCTCGACCTTCAGCGCCATCTCGCGACCGGCGATCCGGTCGTTGCCGGATCCCACGACCACGAGACCCCGGCTGGAGGCCAGCTCGCGCGCCAGCGCCACGCACGCGTCCGCGGAGGCGAGCCCCGCGTCGAGCGGTGCACGCAGGGCGTCCGGAGGCGTCCTTGCGCCGGCGAGCCGGTCCGCGACCAGCGTCGCGGCCGCGATGGGGCCGACGTACGGGATGGTGTGGCACCAGGACAGGTCTGTCTCGCCGGTGCAGAGGCATGCCTCCGCGACCGCGGCCGCCGGACCGTTGGCGCCGGCCGTGATGATCGCGACCCGTGCCCCGGCGTCCCGTGCGGCGACCATCGCGTCGATCGTGGCCCGCGTGCCGCCCTCGTGGCTGACACCGACCAGGGATCCCGGCCACGGGTCGAGCGCTGCCTCGAACGCCTGCCGTGCCACCGGGCCGGTCCCGGGAAGCCCCCGCACGCGCCAGGCGGCTCGCCAGATCGAGGCCGCGGCCATCGCGGCGTGCTCCGAGGTGCCGCACCCGACGACCGCGGGAGGCCATCCGGTCGACGCCCCCGCGCGCAGGAGTGCCTCCAGCTCGTCCGCCCCATGCGCCGGGACAGGATCCGTGGCGAGCCATTCCGCGAGCGCCGGCTCGCGCTCGATCGACTCCGCCATCAGGTAGGGCGGCCCCGAGCGGAGCGGCGGCATGGGCAGCCAGTCCCAGGGGTGGGTCCGGTCGCACGACGGACGCGGTTCGGATCGGATCATGCTGGTCCTCGGCCGCTGCCAGCACGTGCCCTTCGAGACGGCACTCCCGTGGCGCGTGCTGGTCGGCGTCCTGGTCGGAGGACGGGAGTGGAGGCGAGGGCTGGATTCGAACCAGCGACTGGAGGCTTTGCGAGCCTCCCCCCTTGGACCGCTCGGGCACCTCGCCGTGCCGAACCATGCTACGCGCGTCGACCGGCGCCACCGGCGCCGGAGGTCGTCAACCGGCGCGGCCGAACGGCCCGCCGCGCCATGGACCTTTCGCGGTTGACCGCCTAGCGGATGGGGCCCACCCGGGTCGGCGGCCAGTACCTCGCCCACGGCCGGCCGATGACGGTGGCGGGATCGACCGGGCCGAACGTCCGGGAGTCGGTCGACCGCTCGGCGTCGTCGCCCTGCAGCTGCAGGCGGCCGTCCGCGTCCACCGTCACGACTCGCTTCACCAGCCAGCGGGACGGCTCCCTCGGGTCGGGAACCGCGACGAGGTCGGCGGCCCGTGGCGGCCGGTTCCGGAATGCGTCGGGATCCACCAGCAGCCAGTCCCCCGGCTCGAGCAGTGGCCGCATGCTCTCGCCGGCGACCGCGCTCCGGAACGCCCAGCTACGCGCCACGCGCGCCAGCGACGGCAGCAGCGCCAGCCCGAGCGCCGCGAGCCCGATCCCGACCCGGAGGCCGGACCGGAACCGCGCGTCGCCCGGGCCGGGCGCCTCGCGACCGCGACGCGCCGCACCCAGGCGGGCGCCGGGCGGCGATCCCGGCCCGGAGGCGGACGACGTCGTCATGGAACCCGGATGCGGGTCAGGCCTGCGGCCGCCCGCCCTTGGTCTCCCAGAAGATGTCCGCGAACTCCTTGACCATGGCCTGCAGCTTCGCTGCGGCCGCGGGATCGACGCTCTGCTTGCACGCGCCGGCCTGCTTGAGCGTCCGCCAGGTCAGATCGTGGAGCTGCGGGTACTTCTCGAGGTGTTCCGGCTTGAAGTAGTCGCTCCAGATCACCTGCAGCTCGCGCTTGACGATCTCGGCGTGCTCCTCCTTGATGGCCACGCAGCGCATGAACTTGTTGCGCTGGGCCACGTCGTCGCCGAGGTTGTCGTTGATGAGCTCGACCATGCGCGCCACGGTGCGCGCCGCGAGCTCGGCCGCGTGGGGGTCGTAGATGCCGCAGGGGATGTCGCAGTGGGCATGAACCGTGTGGCGGGGCGCGATGGCCGCCGCGATTCGTTCGCGAAGCACGATGGGCTCCTCCGACTACCTGGGTGAAGGCCCGCCCATCGTGCCACGGACCGGCGGCGGGCGCACACGGCCATGGGCCCCATGCACGGCCATGGGGCCCGCACACGGCCATGGGGCCGCTCCCCGCCCCAAGGGCCGGCACCGGCCCCGCCGACGGCCGGGCCGGTATCATGCCGCCATGCAGGATCGCCGACCAGGCAGCCCGGACGGCATCGCGGTCTGCCCGTTCCTAGCCCTGGCCGATGACCGCGACGCGCGCGCCGAGGTTCCCGATCGCCGCCACCGCTGCTACGCGGAGCCCGAGCCGGCGGCGCGGGCGATCGCCCACCAGGCCGAGTACTGCCTGACCGCCTCGTTCGCCGTGTGCCCCACGTTCCAGGATTGGGCGCGCCGCGAGGCGGCACGCGTCCGACCGGCCGACGCGCCCTCCCGGGCACGCGCCACGGACGCCGTCGGTGCCACGGACGCGCCGGTCGTCGGGCTCCCCGCCGGCGGGGATGCCGACGTGCCCAGCGTGCCGGCAGGGCCCACACCGACGGGGCACGCGTCGGCGGGGACTGCGGCCGCCTCGAGTCCCGCCCCCGCCCCGGAGCGTGGGCTCTGGAGCGACGAGCGCGCGTGGGCGGCCCCGCCGCCCTGGGCGGACGCACCAGGCACACGGGACGAGCGCCAGCCCGGCGACGACGCGGATCGGCCGGCCGGTGCGGCGCGGCCGGCTTCGATCGACGAGGACCGGGACGAGCCGCGCGAGTACGGGTCAGGCCGCGATCCGGAGGACCGCGCGACGCAGGATCGTGCCGCGCGGGATCGCTCCGCGCGAGATGTCGACGCACGGGATGCCGATGCGGTGGATCACCAGGATGCCTGGGGTGAAGCGGCGCTTCGGGGCGTCACGCTGGACCCGATCCCGACGGAACCGACCGCTTCCCGCCCCAGTTCGACCCGGCGGCCGTTCGAGGAGCCGTGGGAGACGGAGGGCTCCGAGCCGCCCGCGTTCCTGGCGAACCGGCGGACATCGCCCGCGACGGGCAGGCGCGACGTCGCGATGGGCAGCCGCGACGACGCGGCACGGCCCCCCGGGGATCGCCAGCCCGACAGCCCGTCGTCGAGGCCGCGGCCTGCGCGCGAACCCGGAACGCCCGGGCCCGGCGACGAGCCGTGGCTGACGACTGCTCCGGTCGAGCGCGAGCCGGGCCCCGCACGCGTGTCCGCGTCCGCCCGCGCCGGATCGGGCCGGACCAGCCCGGACGTGCGTCCCGACGGCACGCCACGGCCCGGCCGGGCGGCGCGTGCCGGTCGCGGTGCACCGACGGCGTCTCCGGGAGAGCCATCCGGCGACCAGGCCACGCGGCCGGCACTCCCGGGCGTGAGACTCCCGGGCTCCGTGCGACTTCCCGCGGCACCCAAGCTCCCGGACATCGGCGGGCTTCGGCGAGGTCCCGCGCGGTCGAGGGAGGGGATCGTGCCGGGCGGCGCGCCCGCCTGGGAGGAGCCGCTGCGGCACGAGGCGTACCCGCAGTTGCGGACGCGCGTCGGCCTGCCGCAGGTCCCGCGGCTGTGGCTGGGTGCCGCGGCGCTGGTCGTCGCCGCGCTGGCGCTCTTCCTGCTGCCGACGCTGATCCCGGGGCTCTTCGGCGGGCAGCCGGCCGCCACGCCCACGCCCGTCGTCGCGACCGTGGCGCCGACCGCCTCACTGGCGCCGACGCCCCCGCCGCTCCCGACGCCCACGACCTACACGGTGGTGGCGGGCGACACGCTCTCGGGGATCGCCAGCCGGTACGGCCTCACCATCAGCCAGCTGATGAAGGCCAACCCACAGATCAAGAATGAGAACCAGCTCTCGATCGGCGAGCAGCTCACCATCCCGGTGAAACCGTCCCTGGCCGGGGGCGGGGGAGCAGCGCCGTCGAGCGCCCTGCCGGGGAGCTCGGCGGCTCCCTGAGCGACAGGCGGCCGCGACAGGCGGCCGCGTCAGGCCTCGCGTCGCTCGAACAGGAGCACCGCTGCCACGAGCACCACCGCGATCCACGCGATCGCCCACCCGACGTCGGCCGGGCCGGGCGGTCCTGCGACGAAGAACGGGCCGAACCGTCCCGCCGCGATCGACCCGGCGAAGCCGGCGCTCGCCAGCTGCGCGTGCGTGGGCTCCAGGCTGGCCGTGGCGCCGATCCAGAACGTGTCGCTGGGCAGCAGCCGCTGGCTCACGGCCGCCGCCTGCTGAAGCGATTCGACACCGAAGAGCGCCGCGAACCGGCCGAGCAGGCCGATCACCCAGGCCAGGCCGAAGAGCACGACCGCGATCGCTCCGCCGGTGATCATCGAGAGCCGGGTGCTGAGCGCGAGGGCGAAGGTGAGCAGGACGGCACCCTCGCCGGAGAGATAGAGGAGCGCCGGCACCGGCTGGGGAGGAACCCAGCCCGTGACCCAGGCGCAGGCCGCGAGCTCGGCCGCGCCGGCGAGCGTGGCGTAGAGCGCCACGATGATCATCAGGCCGAGCCACCTGCCCACCACCAGCTCAGCGCGGCGCAGCGGCCGCGCCAGCAGCGCGAGCGCGATGCCGCTCTCCAGGTCGCCGGCGATCGCCGGTGCGCCGAACACGACCGCGATCATCGCCAGCACGAAGCTGAACATGAAGGCGACCATGATCAGCAGCTGCGAGACGGCCAGCCGCAGCTGCACATCGGGCATCTGGTCGGCGCGTGCCAGCTGCACGAACCGGTCG
>JAJYDP010000887.1 GCA_021777365.1 Chloroflexota bacterium
TGCTCGCGCTCGGGATCGCCTGGGCCCTCGTTGGCCTCCTCGTCGTGGCCCGTCCCCTCCTTCGACCGCTCGCCTTGCTCCTGCTTGGTCTCGCGCTGATACTCGTCGTGCTGGCGGGCCACGCCGACGCCGGTCCGCCATGGGTCAGCGGCGTGGATCTGCTGCACGTGGGGGCCGTGGCCGTCTGGTTCGGCGGCCTGGCGCAGGTCGTCAGGGTGCTCTGGGAGACGCGCGGCCAGTCGGTGTCGGCCTGGCGACTCACCGGCGTGCGTCACTACGCGAACCTGGCGCTCGGTGCAGCTGCGGTCGCGGTCCTGAGCGGCGTGCTGGTGGCGGCCGCGCAGCTCCGCAATGTCAGCGACCTCGTCACGAGCCTGTATGGGAACCTGCTGCTGCTCAAGGGTGTGGTGGTCGCGGGCGCGCTCCTCGTCGCCGCCCTCGCGCGCCGTCGGTTGCCCGACGACGGGGACGCGGGGCGTGCCCGTCTGCGCCGTCTTGCCGGAACCGAAGCGCTCTTCTTGCTCGTCGCGCTGGCCGTCACGTCTGCCCTCGCGGACACCGGCTCGCCAAGCGCGGTCGCGGCGGGTCAGGCCGTGCTCGGACCGCCACCACTTGTGCCCCCGGTCGAACGGGAGGCGGGCCTCGCTGGCTGGGATGCGGTCTTCCTCGCGGCGAGCCGGGATCAGCTGCAGGTGCGCGCGCTCGCACCGTCGGGCGATGGCGATGCCAGTGCGAGGTTGACCGTCGAGGCACACACCCCCGCTGGCACGAGCATCTCCCTGCGCCCGCGAGACTGCGGGCCGGGATGCTGGACGATGGCTTATGCCTGGCCCTCGGGCGCCACCCTGCTGGATCTCTCCGTCACGTCTGCGCAATGGGGGGGCGGGTCGCTCCAGACGCAGGTCACGTGGCCGCCCGGGCCCGACCGGAGCCAGGCCCTGGCGCAGGTGATCGCGGTGATGCGGGCCGTGCCTCTCGTGTCGGTCGATGAGCGCGTGACCAGTGGGCCGGGACACTCTGCAGAGAGCACCATGCCGATGTCGGGTCGTACGTTCATGGCTGGCGAGCCGTACGCGGCGGGTGTGGCCAGCGATGTCCATGAGGCCGGTCCGTCCGCGCTGAGCTTCTTCCTGCCCGGGTCCTCGCTCTGGTTCCGGCTCCAGCTGGACCCGCAAGGTCGAATCGCAGCCGAGACGATCGTGGATCCCGGGCACCTCATCGAGCGGACGCTCAGATATCCGTGACCCCGGGGCTTACGGTGCTGCTCCGTCGCCGCCGCGCCCGCCCTTCCCCATCCCCTGCTGCACAGACTCGGTGATTGGACGGACCAGCTCGCTGAACTCGAGCGGGATGACGAACTTCGTCGCGGGGCCGGCGCCGAGCGCCTTGAGCGCCTCCAGGTACTGCAGGGCCATCGTCTTCTCGTCCACGCCCTTCGCCGCGGCGAAGATCCGCTCGAGCGCCTGGCTGAAGCCCTCGGCGCGCAGGATCGCGGCCTGCCGCTCGCCTTCGGCCCGCAGGATGTTCGACTGCTTGTCGCCCTCGGCGACGTTGATGGTGGACTGGCGGGTCCCTTCCGATTCGGTGATCACGGCGCGGCGCGTCCGCTCGGCAAAGAGCTGCCGGTTCATGGCGTCCTGGACGTCGCGCGGCGGCGTGATCTCGCGGATCTCGACCGTCGTGACCTTGCCGCCCCACCGCTCGGTGACCTCGTCGAGCTTGGCGCGCAGGATCTCGTTGATCTGCTCGCGCTTGCTCAGCACCTCGTCGAGCAGGATGTCGCCGATGACGGCGCGCAGCGTGGTGGTCGCGACGCCCTGGAGCGCGCCGGCGAAGTAGGCGACCTGCACCACGCTCTTGAGCGGGTCGACGATGCGCCAGTCGATCAGGAAGTCGACGTTGATGGGCGCGTTGTCCCGGGTGATGGGCGCGTTGTCCCGGGTGATCGTGGTCTGGCTGGGCACCTCGATGAACTGCTCGCGCAGGTCCACGGTGACCGGCCGGTCGACCACGGGGATCAGGAAGATGAGGCCCGGCCCCTTGACGAGATCCGGACCGGTGCGCCCGAAGCGGAAGACGACCATGCGCTCGTACTGACGGCAGATGCGCACGGACAGCCGGCCAGAACAGCGAGGATCGCGAGGGCGAGGACGAGGACGGCGATGGCGGCAGGGTCGGGGCCCACGACGCGCTCCCCCGGTTATGCGCCTAAGCTGAGATCGACCGTGGGAACCTCGGCTGCCGCAGGCTCCGCCTCGAAGAACTCGCGCGCGATGAAGCCCATCATACCGGCCATGAGTACGGCGGGGACGGTCGCGATGCTCGTGTTGTAGGCGCGCACGGTGGTGTTGTACGTCTCGCGCGAGGAACTGATCTGGTTCTCGGTGGTGGTCAGCTGCTCCTGAAGCGAGAGCACGTTCTGGTTGGCCTTGAGATCGGGTAGTTCTCTACCACGGCGAAAAGCGAGCGCAGCGTGGCGGTGAGCTGGCCTTCGGCGGCCGCCCGGGCGCGGGGGCCCTGGACGCCTGCGGCGACGGCGTTGGCGCGCGCCTGGGTCACGTTCTCCAGCACGCCCTGCTCAAACTCTATGTAGCCCTTCA
>JAJYDP010000888.1 GCA_021777365.1 Chloroflexota bacterium
CGAGCCCCATCGCGACGGCCGCCAGGACCAGGAACAGGGTCGAGATGATGAACCCGCGGGTCCCCGTGCGGGTGACGAACTCGCGACGGGCGACGGCGACGACGTTCCCGACGTCGGCCGACCACCGGGGGCTCATCGGGCGACCTCCTCGGGCGCGGCGGCCAGCGTCCGTTCATCGGCTGTGGTCACGCCCACGCGTTCGATGAAGATGTCCTCGATCGAGGGCTCGGCGATCTCGAAGCGCGTGACGTATGCCCGGCGCGCGAGGGCGGCCTGCAGGATGGCCTCCGGGTCGCCTCCATCGCGCACCTCGATCTCGTGGTAGTCGAGCCCGGACCGGGTGATGCGGACGCCCGGCATGGTGTCGAGCCACGCGAGATCCGGGTCGCCCGCGACGCCCAGGCGGACGACACGACGCCCGGCCTGCCGCTTGACGTCCCGGATGGCCCCGCCGACCACGACCCGGCCGCGGTCGATGATCGCGATCGCATCGCACAGCTCCTCGACCTGCTCCATCTGGTGGGTGCTGAACACGATCGCCTTGCCGCGCGACCTCATCTCGAGGAACGCGTCCTTGAGCAGGGCGACGTTGATCGGGTCGAGACCGGAAAACGGCTCGTCCATCAGCAGGACGTCGGGGTCATGGAGGATGCCGGCGATGAACTGGTAAGATACGCAGGTTGGCAACACCACCGCACCAAGAGGCTCACGACCCATGACCTCCGTGGGGTACATCCGGCAGAGTCGGCGGGCCGACCTGGACGTTGCTCTCTCGTACGACGCCCAACTTGCGGCCATCCAGCGGCTTGCGGGTGACGCGCCCGTCGAGATCCTGGCCGACATGGGTCGCTCCGGCGGGGCGGGCAAGGAGTACCTGCGAGCGGGCTACCAGGACCTGCTCGCCCGCATCGAGGCTGGCTCCGTCTCCGCGGTCTACGCGCTCAACCTCACCCGCCTGGCGCGGTCCGTCCCGGAGCTCTACCGCCTCATGGAGCGTGCCAAGCAGCACGGCGTTCGGATCACCACGGCCAAAGAAGGCACGATGTACCCCACCTCGGCGACGGGCAAGCTGACATTCGGCGTGTTCGCCCTGTTGGCCGAGTTCGTGCGCGACCTGGCGGTCGAGAGCGCCGCCGAGAATGTGGCGGTCCGGCGGTCGAGAGGGGACACCCTGGGACGCCTCCCCTACGGAACACGGCCTGGGGAAGACGCGGGAGCCGTGGTCGACGCGTTCAAGACCGCCGGTTCGTGGAACGGCGCGGCGCGTCTCCTCAACACCAGTGGACTGCGCTCACCGCAAGGGCGGAAGTGGCGACCGTCCAGCGTGCGCGCCCTGGTCACGCGCTACGCGCCGGATCTGGCCCCCGAACGCCGCCCGGCCCCGGGAGCGGCCCCCTCCGGTGGGTTCCGCCTGTCGCGTCTCCTGCGCTGCTCCTACTGCTCCACCCCCGAGCGAGACCGGTTCCTGACCGGGCTGCATAACCGCCACCGTGGTGGCCCGGTCTACCGCTGCCACGGGGCGGACGGCGACGCCGCGCATCCCCACCCCCGGGCCGTGGCTGAGCGGGAGGTCCTGCCCTGGGTGATGGCCGAGGCCGCCCGCTTGCGGACGCCGGAGCTGATCGAGCTGATGGAGGCCAACGCCCAGCGCCGGGCGGAGCTCGCCGGCCAACGCGAGCGCGTGCTCGACATGTACCAGTCGGGGATCCTCGACAAGGCCGAGCGTGACCGGCGCCTCGCGGCGCTCGCCGATCGGCTCGACGCCCTCGACAACACCCGCCGCATCGCCACCGTGCCGCGCATCGACTGGGACTGGCCGGCGGCGCAGATCAATGCCGTCTTGCGCGCCCTCTTCGCGGCCGTCGATCTCGACGCGACGATGCGCCCCGTCTGCGCGGAGTGGCTGGTGCCCGAGTGGCGGGCGGGATGACCACGTGCGCCCGGCAGGCCGGCCTGCACCCGGGGCCCGGCCGTGAGCCGCGCCTCTCCGCTGGTCACGTTCGGGCTCCCTGGCGCTCGCCGTGACGGCCGGACCGGAGATCCTCGGGACCCCCTCCCTCCCGGTCGGTGCCGGGGCACGTTCGGGCAACGCGCGAGGCCTGGCCGAGCGTGGGTCCACCATCACAGCGGCAAGGTCGCGAACGCTTCGGGCAAGGGCTATTGTGGGCTGCGGCAATGGATGAGCGGCTTCTGGCAACCGCAGACTTGGGCGCCGCGCCGACCGACGACGCGGCGCTGCTGGCCCTGCTCGCGGTCGGCGAGACGCGCAGCGACGCGCTGGCCCTCGCCCTCCAGGTCCCGCCTCGAACGGCCCGCTACCGCCTTGGCCGTCTGCGCGAGCGGGGCCTAGTCGAGCAACGCACACGGGGCAGTTGGACCCTCACCGGCTCCGGCCAGCGGGCCGCCCTGAGCGCCACGGTCCCCGAGCCCGCCGCCTCGCTCGATCTGCTCGATGCCCTGCCGGCCGAGCATCGGGCGCTCCTGCGCCTGGTCGAGGACGCGGTGGTTGCCCGGCGCGCCCTGCGCGACACCTACCCGAGCAACTGGCCCGGGTTCGTGCTGCTGGGGCCGACGAAGTCGGGCAAGACCCTCCTGGGAA
>JAJYDP010000889.1 GCA_021777365.1 Chloroflexota bacterium
CGTGCGGCACGCCCTGACGGATTCCACGAACTGTTGAACGATTCGCCGTGCCGCGTCGTCAGTTGAGCATGATCGGCACTGAGGGACGAACGGCGGTGGAGGTACCGATGGGACGCCGGCTGCCGGAGGAGGGCGCGCGGGAGCGGGCCTTCTTCGGGCTGCTGGACCGCGGCGCGCTCGACGCGGCGTACCGGTACGCCACGCTCATCCTGGGCGACCCCACAGAGGCGGAGGATGCGACTCACGAAGCCGCACTGGCTGCGTGGCGGCGGTTCGCAGACCTGCGGGACCCGGACCGGTTCGACGCGTGGTTCGGGCGCATCCTGGTGAACGCGTGCCGTGACCGCCTGCGGGCCCGGCGTCGGACCTTGCACGAAATCCTCGGTGATGAGGCCGTCGGTTCCACGGCCGACTCCACCGACGCGATCGCGAGCCGGCAGGCACTCGGCCAGGCGCTCAGGAGCCTCAGCGTCGATCACCGCGAGGTGATCGTGCTGCGCTTCTACGCCGACCTGACGGTGGATCAGATCGCCGACCGCACCGGCGTCGGTTCGGGCACGGTGAAGTCACGCCTCCACTACGCACTGCGCCACCTGCGCGACGCACTGGCCACCGAGGAGACGCACCATGAGCGGTGACGAACGGTTCGATCGGGAGCTCCGCTCCGTCCTCCACGACCTCGCCACCGCCCCGGCCCCCGCACGGCTCGTGGAGCGGGTGGCCTCCATTCCCGCGGGCAGCCCGGCGTCCGCACCGCGCCGATCCTTCGCCCGGCTGGCGACGGCGCTTGCGGCGGCCGCCGTCCTCGTCGTGATGGCGGGCGCCGTGATCGTCACGCGGCCGGGCGCGCCGTCCGGTGGCGGGCCGGCTGCCGGCACATCGCCATCCACATCGTCCACGCCTTCGCCCGCGGCGTCACCGGCGGCCGCGTCGCCGTCAGGCTCGGCGGCGGTATCGGTCGGACCGGCCGGCGGCCCCGTGCCCGCCGGCTTCCAGGCCGTGTCGGCGACATTCGCGTCGCCGGACCTTGGTTGGGCGCTGGGTTCCGGGCCGTGCGCGACCGGGTCGTGCGCCGCGATCCTCCGCACGTCGGACGGCGGACGGACGTGGGAGAGCATCCCAGCCCCGGGAACGCCGATCAGCCAGGGGCCGGTGCAGCCGGGCTCGACTCCCGGCGTGAGCGGGCTGCGCTTCGCCGACCCGCTCGATGGCTGGGCCTTTGGTCCCGATCTGTGGGCGACCCACGACGGCGGGGCGACCTGGCACAGGGTGACCGTCCAGGGGATGGCCTCCGCGCCGGTGGTCGCGCTTGAGGCTTCCGCGGGCTCGGTGCATGCCGTGTTCTACCAGACGACGACGCAGGTGGCCGTTCGGATCGCGACAAGCCCGGTCGGGCGCGATGCCTGGACGCTGTCGCCGACGCAGGTCCCGATCGGCGCGGGACCGGTGCCGCAGACGCAGCTGGTGCTCTCCGGGGCCAGCGGCTGGGTCCTCCAGGTCGACCGGACGGTGGTCGGCGGGGCACGCCTGGTCAACGGCGCCTGGATCGCCTGGACCCCGCCCTGCGCCACCGTGATGGGCCCGGCGGTGCTCGCGGCATCCAGCGCGACCGAGCTCGTGGCCGCCTGCGACGGCGGGATCTGGGGCACGCCGCCGAGTGCGGGGCAGCAGGGCGAGCATCTCTACGCCTCGCACGACGGCGGGGCGACCTTCGCGCAGACCGGCACGGCCGTGCCGTTGAACGGCGCAGCGGCGGTCGCGAGCCCGGCGGCAGGATCGGTGCTGGTGGCCGGGACCACCGCGCAGGCGGCGGCGGTCGCGGGCTCGTTCGACGGTGGCCAGACGTGGCAGACGGTGCTGCAGTCCGGACAGCCGGGCGGCCAGGCCGCCGTCTTCACCTACCTCGGGTTCACCACGTCGACGCAGGGCGTGGCGCTCACGGAGTCCGGAGCCGGGACGGGCAACGGGCAGAACGTCGGCACGCTCTACATGACGCGTGACGGCGGCCGCACCTGGTCCGCGGTGTCGTTCCCGGGGCAGTGAGCGTGGCCGTCCCGACCACGCCGGGTCTGGGCACGCGGGGCTAGAAGACCGAGTACCGCTCCGGCGGGCTCGCGTAGCTGTTGGCGTTCGTCTTGGTCGGATCGGCGATGGCACGCGCGTACCACTGCCCGCGGGTGGTGAAGGCCCAGGTCCAGCTGGCGCGCCCGCTGGCGTCCGCGTACACGTCGCGCTTGGTGACGAACACCCAGTGCCCGCCCACCTGATGCCAGAACTGGAACGTGACCTTGGCCGGCGCCAGGGTCGGCCCGATCGGACGGACGGTGGCCGTGAACGTGACTCGCGTGCCGGCCGGCACGTTCTTCACCTTGCCCAGGTTGGTCGGGCGCAGCACGACGAGCTGGCGCACCACGACGCGCGTCGGCGAGCTGGTCCCCGGCCCAAGGTCGGGCGTGCCTGCGTAGGTCACCTGGAACTGCGTGTTGACGGGCGGGGTGCAGGTGAACGTGGCGCGCCCCGTGGCGTCCGTGGTGGCGGTGGCGATGTCCGACCACTGGGACTCGTTCTGCTGCATGCGCTGCAGCGACACGGTGCGGT
>JAJYDP010000067.1 GCA_021777365.1 Chloroflexota bacterium
GGGGCGGCCGCTCGATGTGCGGGCCTCGCTCCACTACGGCCGCTGCCACCTGGACGCTGCCGTGCCGTCGGATTCTCCCGCCCAGGCCCTGGAGGATCTCGCCGGCTGCCGGGTCGCGACGTCGCACCCGGCCTTCGCGGGCCGGTACTTCCGTGAGCACCTGATCGACGTGGAGCTGGTCCCGATCAGCGGCGCGGTCGAGGTGGCGCCGCGGATGGGCCTCGCCGATGCCATCGTCGACCTCGTCTCCACCGGTTCGACGCTGCTCGTCAACGGGCTCCGTTCCGTGGGCACCCTGCTCGCGAGCGAAGCCATCCTGGTGGCCGAACCAGGCGCGGACGGTCCCGCGACCGAGGTCGTGACCATGCTGCAGGCCGTCGTGGACGGCAGGGAGCGCCGGTACGTGATGATGAACGCGCCGCTGTCCGCCCTCGCTGAGATCGAGGCGCTCCTGCCCGGCCTCGGCTCGCCGAGCGTGCTGCCGCTGGCCAGGAACGACATGGTGGCGGTCCACGCCGTCGTCGGGGCCGACGAGGTCTGGGGGTTGCTGGGGCGGCTGCGGAACGCCGGGGCCTCCGGAATCCTGGTGCTGCCCATCGAGCTGCTGATCCAATGAGCGAGTCGGTCACGGGACTCGGGGGTGCCGCCCCCACGGCACCGTCGGTCACGCTTCGGCGTCTCCACCTGCTCGATATCGGGCCCGACCAGCGCCGCGCCCTCGTGCGCCGTTCCGCGGGCACGGGCGAGGACGTCCGCGACGCCGCGCGAGCGATCGTCCGGGCCGTGCGATCCGGGGGCGACGATGCCCTGCGGGACCTGGGCGGCCGGCACGGTGGCGCGTGGACCGAGGGAATCCAGCCAGGATCGCCGGCCGGAACGCCACCGCCCATCCGTGTCCCGGTGGAGCGGCTGCGCGCGGCGGCCGGCGCGCTCGCGCCCGAGCTCCGCGAGGGGCTCCTGCTCATGGCCCGCCACATCGAGGCGTTCCACCGCGTGCAGGTCCCGCCGCGGGAGCAGTGGGTGGACGTCGCGCCCGGGATCCGTGTCGGGCGGGTCTGGCGCCCGCTGGATCGGGTCGGGATCTACGTTCCCGGCGGCGAGGCCGCCTACCCGAGCTCGCTGCTGATGGGGGTCATTCCGGCTCGACTCGCCGGGGTGGGCGAGGTCGCCGTGGCCAGCCCCGCGGGCCGCGACGGGTCGCTCTCACCGGTCCTCCTCGGCGCCGCCGGTCTGCTGGGGGTGGAGGAGTTCTACGCCATGGGCGGAGCCCAGGCGATCGCCGCGCTGGCGCACGGCACGGCCACGGTGCGCGCCGTCGACCGGATCGTGGGCCCCGGCAACGCATGGGTCACTGCCGCCAAGCTCGAGGTGCTCGGCGACGTCGCGATCGACATGCCGGCCGGTCCGTCCGAGGTCATGGTGCTCGCGGACGGGAGGGCCGACCCGGCCCACGTGGCGGCCGACCTGCTGAGCCAGGCCGAGCACGGGCCCGACTCGGCCGCCGTGCTCGTGGTGACGGACGAGGCGATCGCGGACGCGGTGCAGGCGGAGCTCGACCGCCAGCTGCCGCTGCAGCCGCGCCTCAGGTTCCTGGCCGCGTCGCTCGGGTCGGCCGGGTTGATCGTGGTGGCCGGCGGGCTCGACGACGCGGTGGCCTTCGTCAACGAGTACGCGCCCGAGCACCTGTCGGTGGCCGTAGACGGCGCAGCCGAGCTGCTGGCCCGGATCCGCCACGCGGGTTCGGTGTTTCTCGGCGCGTACGCACCCGAGTCGGCCGGCGACTACGCGACCGGGTCGAACCACATCCTGCCCACAGGCCGGCTTGCCCGGGCGTACGGGCCGCTTTCGGTCGAGGAGTTCGGGCACTGGATGCAGGCGCAGGTCGTGGACCGGGCGGGCCTCGCCTCCATCGCCCCGGCGGTCGCGGCGGTGGCGGAGGCCGAAGGGCTGATCGCCCACCGGCACGCGGTCGAGATCCGGTTCGAGGAGCGGACGCCGGAGGCGCGGACACGGTGAGCGCGGACACGGTGAGCGCCGTCAACCTGCTGGCGCCCGCCGGGGAAGGTGACGGCACGGGCTACCAGTGGGAGGCCAGCGACGCGGAGGTCGCCGCCGCCCACGGGCTGGACCCGGCGCAGGTGGTCCGGTTCGACACGAACACCTCGCCGCGAACGGCCCCCTCGCTCCGGGACTGGGTCGAGGCCGCGGCCGCGGACGGGCGGCTCAACGAATACCCGGATGCGACCTATGCCCGGCTCACGCGGGCCATCTCGGCCCGGGCCGGCGTCCCGTCCGCGTGGATCACCGTGGGCGCGGGGGCGGACGAGATCCTGGACCTTGCCGCGAAGAGCTGCCTGCGGGGGGGCGCACGCGCGGCGGTCGCCACGCCGAGCTATGGCATGTACCCGGTGGTGACGCGTCAGCGTGGCGCCGCGCTGGTGGAGGTGCCTCGCGGGCCCACCGACGCCGGCTTTCCGCTCGACGTGGACGCCCTCCTCCGAGCGGCGGCAGGCGCCGATCTCATCTGGTTGTGCGACCCCAACAACCCGACCGGGACCGTGGAGGCCCGCTCGACGCTGGTGGGGCTGATCGAGCGCCTGGCCGTCCTGCCCGGGGGCGGGCCCGTCGTGGTGGTCGACGAGGCCTACCGGGAGTTTGCGGGAGCGAGCCTGATCGACGAGGTCGCGCGGTTCTCCCGCCTGGTGGTCGTTCGCACGCTGTCCAAGGCGTACGGGCTGGCCGGAGTCCGCGTGGGCTACGCGGTGGCGCAGCCGGCCCTCACGGCGCATCTGTCGGCCGTCCGTCCGCCCGGCAGCATCGCCACCCTGTCGTCGTCGATCGCCGAGGCCGCGCTTGCCGACCCGGCGTTCGCGACCGCGAACGTGGCCCTGCTCGCGGAGGAGCGCGAACGGTTCCGGAACGCGCTCCTCGACGCGGGCTGGCGTGCGCTCCCGAGCGTCACGAACTTCCTGCTGGTCGACATGGGCACCCCGCAGGCGGCCGACGCGGCGGCGCGGCGGCTGCTGCGCCGTGGGCTCGTCCCCCGCCGGTTCGGGCCCGGGCGGCTGCGCGGCTTCCTGCGGTTGACGGTCCGGACGCCCGACCAGGACGACGGACTCCTTGCGGCGCTGGGCAGTGGGCCCGGAAAGGGGACGGCCACGTGAGCGACCCTGCATCGCGGCGGACGGAGGTGCGCCGGACCACCCGCGAGACCGACGTGCGGGTCGAGCTCGACCTGGACGGGTCGGGGCAGACCCGGATCGCCACCGGCGTCGGGTTCTACGACCACCTGCTGACGTCGCTCGCGCATCACGCCCTGTTCGATCTCGAGATCGACGCCACCGGGGACCTGCACGTCGACGAGCACCACACGGTGGAGGACGTGGCGCTGGCGCTGGGACGCGCGCTGCGGCGCGCGCTGGGCGATGCCGCCGGCATCGAGCGGTTCGGCGACGCGTCCGTGCCCATGGACGAGGCACTGGCGCACGCCGCCGTCGACTGCTCCGGGCGGCCGTACGCGGTCCTGTCGCTCGCATTCCGGGCCGACCGCATCGGCACGCTGCCGACACAGATGATCCCCCACGCGCTCGAGTCGTTCGTGCGCGAGGCGGGCCTCACGCTGCATCTGCGAGCCGACGGCGCGAACGATCACCACGTCGCGGAGGCCGCGTTCAAGGCGCTGGCCCGCGCCCTGCGCCAGGCGGTCGCGATCGACCCGCGGCGTGCGGGGGTGGCGTCCACCAAGGGCAGCCTCGTCGACGGCGAGCCGGTCGACGCATGACGGCCGACGCACGGGTGTCCGTGGCGCTCGTCGACTACGGGGCCGGCAACCTGCTCAGCATCGGCCAGGCGCTTGCCGTGCTCGGGGCGGACGTGCGCGTCGTCCACCGCGCCGGCGCGGTCGGGAGCCCGGACCTGGTCGTCGTTCCCGGCGTCGGTGCGCAGGGGCCGGCGATGCGGCGCCTTCGCCGGACGGGGCTGGACACGGCGCTCGCGGAGGCCATGGGCGGCGGGGCCTGGTACCTGGGGATCTGCCTCGGCATGCAGCTGCTGTTCGAGCGTTCCGAGGAGGACGGCTCCCGCGGGCTCGGCTGGATCGCGGGGGAGACGCGCCGGCTGCCCTCCGCGCCGCGCCTGCCGCACATCGGCTGGAACGAGCTCGAGGTGGTGACGCCCCACCGGATGCTCGACGGGCTTCCGCCGCGGCCGCCGATGTACTTCGTCCATTCGTATGCACCCGTGCCGGCCGATCGCGGGGTGATCGTGGCCGAGACGGTGCACGGTGGCCGCTTCGCCAGCGCGGTGGCCAGCGGCCGCCTGCTCGGTCTCCAGTTCCACCCCGAGAAGTCCGGGCGCGACGGTCTCAGCGTGCTGCGGAACGTGCTCGAGCTGGCCGCGCGGAGGGAGGCGCCGGTTCCCGCGCTCGCAACCCGGGGCGCCGCCTGATGCTGCTGCGCCGCGTGATCCCGTGCCTGGATGTCCGGTCCGGGCGGGTCGTCAAAGGCACGCAGTTCGTGGACCTCGTCGACGAGGGCGATCCCGCCGAGCTCGCGGCCCGGTACGCCGAGGCCGGGGCCGACGAGATCTGCTTCCTGGACATCACCGCGGCCGTGGAGGAACGGGCGACGCTGCTGGACGTGGTCGAGCGGACGGCGCGGCGCGCCTTCGTGCCGCTCACGGTCGGGGGCGGCGTGCGGTCGGTCGACGACATGCGCGGGGTCCTGCGCGCGGGTGCCGACCGGGTCGCCGTGAACAGTGCCGCGGTGGCCGACCCGACCCTGGTCGACCGCTGTGCCCGGCGGTTCGGGCGCCAGTGCGTGGTGGTCTCGATCGACGCCCGGAGAACTGGCAAGCCGGGTGACGCCCGCGGGGCGGGCACGGCGGATGCGGCGGGCCGGCATGGGCCGGTCCAGGTCGGGAGCGTGGCGGGCCCGACCTGGGAGGTGGTCGTGCGCGGTGGGCGCCAGGAGACCGGGCTCGACGCCGTCTCCTGGGCGCGCGAGGCCGCCGAGCGCGGCGCCGGCGAGATCCTGCTCACCTCGATCGACCGCGACGGGACTCGCGCCGGCTACGACCTGGAGCTGCTGGGGGCGGTGACGTCGACGGTGGGCGTCCCCGTCGTCGCGTCCGGCGGGGCGGGGCACCCGGAGGATTTCGTGGCCGCGATCGTGGACGGGGGCGCCGACGCGGTGCTCGCCGCGTCGATCTTCCACCGCGACCTGCACGGCATCGGAGCGGTCAAGCGGGCCATGGCGGCGGCGGGGATCCCCGTGCGCCTGACCGGTGCGACGTGACCGGGCGCGGCGACGTGGGGCGGGGCCAGGGACGTGAACAGGGCGAGCCGGGTGCGCGCAACATCGATCCGGCCGCGGTGCGATGGGGCCCGGACGGGCTCATGCCGGCGGTGGTCCGTGACGCCGGCGATGGCGCCGTGCTGATGCTCGCCTTCATGGACGCGGAGGCGCTGTCGGCGACCCTGGCGACGGGCCTGGTGCACTTCCACTCGCGCAGTCGCGGCCGCCTGTGGCAGAAGGGCGAGACCAGCGGCAACGTCCTGCGGCTGCGCGATCTCGCGCTCGACTGCGACGCCGACGCGATCCTTGTCACCGCCGAGGCGACCGGCCCCACCTGCCACACGGGCAGGCGCTCGTGCTTCGACGGCGCGCCGGAGTTGCTGACCGCGCCGACGTCGCCCACCGCGGTGACCTCACCGGTCGCGCTCGCCACTCGTGCCACGGCGGCCTCGGCCTCCGCCTCGCCCCAGGGCTTCGAGTGGCTCGAGCGGCTCTGGGCCACCATCGTCGACCGTCGGGCCGTGGCCGACCCGGAGCGCTCCTACACGGCGCGGCTCATTGCCGGGGGTGTCGACGCGTGCGCGCGCAAGGTCACCGAGGAGGCGACGGAGGTGCTCCTCGCGGCCCGCGACGACGCCGAGGCGGAACGCGGCGCCGCGACGGCCGATCGCGCGGCGACCCGTGGCACGCTGGCGGGCGAGGCCGCAGACCTCCTGTACCACCTGCTGGTCCTGTCCGCGGAGCGCGGGCTCGAGCCGCGCGAGGTGCTGGAGGTGCTGCGGACCCGGCACCGGGCCTGACCGGCAGGGTCGCGCCGGGCTACGTCCGCGCCACCCCCACCGAGAGCTGCCGTCGACCATGCCGGACCACGTGGTAGCGCCCGGCGACCGGTGGGCCCACCGGCGCGTCTCCGTCGACCACCCGCACATCGTCCACGACCACGCCGCCCTGCGCGATCGACCGTCGCAGGTCGCCCTTCGACGCGAACAGCCCGCTCGCCAGCGCCAGGTCGAACGCCGTCGCGACCTCCGGGCCGAACGCGAACCCGCCCACGTCGTCGTGCAGGACCTGCAGCACGTCCGGATCGGCCAGCGGCTCGCCCGAGAACGCCAGCTCGCCGACCCGCCGCTGCAGCTCGGCCTCCGCCGTGCCGTGCACCCGCGCCGTCAGGTCGAAGGCGAGCGCGCGCTGCGCCGGCCGGTGCTCCGGGTGCGCTGCCTGCTCGGCCTCGAGCGCCTCCACCTCCTCGCGCGCCAGCAGCGTGAGCGTCCGCAGGTACAGCGGGACGTCCCGGTCGTCGCTGTTGAGCCAGTACTGGTAGAAGACGTACGGCGAGGTCCGGTGCCGCGCCAGGAACACCGTCTGGCCCCCCTCGCTCTTGCCGAACTTCTTGCCGCTCGGCGCGGTGAGCAGCGGGAACGAGAGCCCGTACGCGCGTGGCTCGCCGTCCGGCCCCTGGCCCAGCACGCGGCGGATCAACTCGAGCCCTGCGGTGATGTTGCCGAACTGGTCGGCGCCGCCCATCTGCATCTCCACGCCGTGGTCCCGGTAGAGGTGCAGGAAGTCGGTGGCCTGCAGCGTCATGTAGCTGAACTCGGTGAACGAGATCCCGGCCCCCATGCGCAGCTGGACCGAGTCCTTGGACAGCATGTAGCCCAGGCTGAAGTGCTTGCCGATGTCGCGCAGGAACTCGATCAGCCCGTACCGCTCCAGCCACTCGCGGTTGTCGATCATCCGGGCGCCGTGCTCTCCGGGGGAGAAGTCGAGGAAGCGCTCGAGCTGCCCCCGGATCGCCGCCACGTTGGCGGCAAGCGTCTCCTCGTCGAGCAGGTTGCGCTCGGCGCTCCGGCCCGACGGATCGCCGACCATGCCCGTGCCGCCGCCCACGACGGCCACCGGTCGCCCTCCCGCCCGCTGGAGGTGCAACAGCCCGAAGATCGGGATCAGGTGCCCGGCATGCAGCGAATCGCCGGTGGGATCGAAGCCGACATAGGCCGCGATGGGGCCACGGGCCAGGCGCGGCTCGAGGCCCTCCGTCATCTCCTGGAGCATGCCCCGCCATCGCAGCTCGGCGAGGAAATCGGTCATCTCGGGCATCGGCGATAGCCACCTGCAGGGATCCTGGGCGAGACTGGGGACACGGTTGAGTATGCTAGAGTGCCCGGCGATATGCAGACCAGCGTCACCCGCCGCCGGGCACGGCGCCTCAATGGCGGCAGGCGTGGACGCAACGGTGGCAGTGCATCCCGCGTCGCCGTCGCGCTTCCGCTGCTTCTCTTCGGTGCCCTGCTGATCGTCGGATTCGTCGGGTTCCTCGGCGCGCTCGCGGCGTACGGCTACTTCAGCCAGGGCCTTGCCGACCCGCGGACACTCGACAACCTCCAGTTCAACCAGGAGTCGGTGGTCTACGACCGCAACGGGGTGGAGCTGGCGCGCTTCGGCACCCAGCAGCGCGAGGTCGTCCAGCTCGACCAGGTGCCGGGGATCGTGGTCGACGCCACCACCTCGATCGAGGACAGGACCTTCTGGACCAACAGCGGCTTCGATCCGCTGGGGATCCTGGCCGCCGTGCGCGACACGCTCACCGGCTCGCAGCGCGGCGCCTCCACCATCACCCAGCAGCTCGTGCGCGGGCGCCTGCTCGACCCGGCGCTCGTCGCCGACCCCAACCGGAAGGTCGAACGGAAGATCAAGGAGATCATCGAGTCGATCCGGCTGACGCAGACGCTGAGCAAACAGCAGATCATGCAGGACTACCTCAACAGCAACTTCTACGGCAACAACAGCTACGGCATCGCCGCCGCGGCGCGCAGCTACTTCGGGGTCACCGATCTCAGCAAGCTGACGCTCGCCCAGGCGGTCATCCTGGCCGCGATCCCGCAGTCGCCCACCGAGTACGACCTGGTGCGGAACGCGGTGGTGCAGCCGAACGGAACCCTGCTCGTCCCGGCCGACAGCCCGATCGTCCAGCGCCGCAACTACTGGCTGCAGGTCATGGAACAGCAGCTGCCGCTGCCCCGGTCCGGCAACCAGTACACGACCGCCGACTTCGAGGCGGCCATCAAGGAACCGGTGGTCCTGGTCTCGCAGAAGGCGCCGGTCTGGAAGGCCCCCCAGTTCGTCTGGCAGGTCCGCCAGGAGCTCACCGACAAGCTCTGCGGCGTCGGCGTGGCCACCTGCACGGCGCTGGAGCGCGGCGGCCTGAAGATCTACACCACGCTCGACTACAAGGTCCAGAAGCTTGCCGAGAAGTGGGTCCAGGCCGCGGCCACGGTCCCGCAGGCGAAGGACCCGGCTGCGGCGGCGAAGAAGCTCGGGCTGACGCTGCAGCCCTGGATGCAGAACCTGGTGGGTCGCAACGTCCACAACGGCGCGCTCGCGGCGGTCGACTACCAGACCGGCGAGGTGATCGCCTACGTGGGCAGCGCGAACTACTACGCCACGACTGCCACCAGGCAGTTCCAGCCCCAGTTCGACGTCCTGTCCGACGGGTGGCGCCAGGTGGGCTCATCGTTCAAGCCGTTCAACTACGTGACCGGCATCAACGACGGCACCATGACGGCGGCCACCATGTTCATGGACGTCACGACCGATTTCGGGGGCGGGTACACGCCGACCGACGCGGACCTGGAGGAGCGCGGCCCGGTGCGCATGCGCCAGGCGCTGCAGTTCTCGCTGAACATCCCGGCCGTCAAGGCGCTCGCGATCAACGGCGTGGACCACGTCTTCAACATGGCCGAGAAGTTCGGCCTGCAGTTCCAGACGCAGACCCCAACCGCGGGCCTCTCGCTCACGCTGGGCACCGAGGTGATCCACCCCGTCGACCTTGCGACCGGCTACGCGACGATGGCCGATGGCGGCCGCTACCTGGGACGGACGACGATCCTGCGGGTGGTGGGGCCGGACGGCAGCAACGTCATCACGCCGTACACCCCGCCGGCCGGCGAGCAGGTGGTGGACCCCCGCGCTGCGTACATCATCACGGACATCCTGAAGGGCAACACGAACCCCGCCGTGAACCCGTACTGGGGCGCGTTCAAGATCACCGACGCCAGCGGGAAGCTCCGCCCGGCGACCCTCAAGACTGGCACCAACAACGACACGAACGACCTGATCGCGGCGGGGTACATCGCGCCGCCTGACGCTGCGGGGAGAGCCGCCGGCGAGTACGCGCTGGCGGTGGTGGCCTGGAACGGCAACAGCGACAACAGCCCGGTCAGCACCCCCCAGTCGCCGCTCCAGTCCCTCGACGTCCCGACCTACGTCTGGCAGGGCTTCCTGAACGACGTCACGCGGACCTGGCCGATCCAGGACTTCACGGAGCCGTCCGGGATCACCTCGATGTCGGTGGACGCCTACAGCGGGCTGCGACCCGGTCCCTTCACCACCAGGACGGTGCCGGAGCTGTTCATCGACGGGACACAGCCGACGCAGGTCGACAACCTGCGGCAGCCGATGCAGGTGATCCCGGATCCGTCGTCCACCAAGAACGGCTACCTCATCTGGCAGCCGGACTGCGGCACGAACCCCGCGCCCCAGACGCTCGGCTTCCTCAACTTCTCCAACGTCGAGACGAACTATCCGAACTGGCATGCCGCCGACCTGGCGTGGGCGGCACGGGCGGCGAAGGGCGCCGGGGTCTACGGCGGGCCGCAGCACACCCGCACCACGTTCTTCTACAACCTGGTGTACCAGCCGTACGGCCAGACCTGGGGCGCGCCGTTCCCGCCCACCAGGACCTGCGAACAGGCACTGCCGTCTCCGGGCGTGCCCGGGTCGCCCGCACCGGGCAGCAGCTTCGGGCCCGGCCAGTCACCGAGCCCCGGCCAGTCCGCGGTCCCGGCCGCCATCGTGCCGGATGTCGTTGGGCAGCCCGTGCAGGCTGCGGCCCAGGCCATCGTGACCTCCGGGTTCGTGCCGGTCATCGTGGGCAACGGCGGCACCGTGCTCGCGCAATCGCCGACCGGCGGATCCCCCGCGACGCTGGGCTCGCAGGTGGTGCTCCAGACCTAGGCCGAACTTCCAGCACCATCCGGGCAGGTCTGAACGTAAATCGGGCTGGCAGGGCCGCGGCGGTCTGACTACACGCTGGCGGGAGAGACCCCGATCAGCTCGAAGGCGCGGGCCTGGAGCGGGGTGGGCTGGCTCAGGAGCTCGAAGGCGGCGGCCTCGCCGGCCCCCGCGGGCACGACCCGGTTGCGAGTGAGCGTGGCGAGCTCGGCGAGCAGCGTCGGAAAGCTGTGGACCGGGAAGCCCTCCGGCGTCACATGGTCGCGCTCTTTGTCGAGCGCGCCGGCCGAGCGCTCCGGCGGTCCGACCGGATCGACGCGCGGGGGCGGTGCCTCGTCGCGATAGAGGAGCGGGGCCCAGGCACGCTCAAGGTGCCAGCGCACATAGGCGGCCAGGAAGCACAGGAACAGGTGCGAGCGGACCCGGTCCGCGCGCCAGTGGAAGATCGGCCGGACCGCCAGGTCCTCGCCCTTGAGGGTGCGGAAGTCGCGCTCGACCGCGGAGAGCCGCTTGTATGTCTCGACGACGGCGGCACTGTCGAGCCGCTCCGCGGGGACCGAGGTGCGGACCACATAGAGCCCGTCGAGGGCCGCCTCCGCGGCGATCGCGTCGCTCCGCCGCCGATAGGCGAAGGTCCCCTCGGCGATGTCGAGCTCGAAGTGCTTGGCCATCTTCTTGGCATCGACCACCCGCCCGGCGCGCAGGCCGATGGCGGCCGCGCTCCGCAGCGTGCCCCGGCCGACCATGGCGGCCACCCTGGCCAGCGCTTCCTCGGTGGCGGCCAGGAGCGCCTCACGCTTGCGGGCGCGCTCCTGCGCGAGGGCCGGGTTGCGACAGACCACCAGCCGCTCGTCCGGATAGTCGGGGCTCCTGATCTCGGCGAGGTCCCGCTCGTCGAAGAGACCGAGCTGCAGATCGCCCGCTTCGACGAGCGCGCGGATCGCGGGCGCCCGCAGGCAGCTCACCCAGCCGACCCCACCGGCCTCGCGCAGGCGCGCGATCCGGGCGCTGGTCAGCATGCCCCGATCGCCGACGAGGACGATATCGGCGAGGCCGAAGCGCTCGCGCACCTTGGTGAGCTGGGCCTCGAGGGTGGCCGGATCGGCGGTGTTGCCGGCGAAGGCCTCGACCGCGACCGGGCAGCCGGCCTCGTCGGTCACGAGGCCGAACACGATCTGGCGCCGATCGGGCCGGTGGTCGCGGGAATGGCCGTAGGCGGCGAGCGGGCAACAGGTGCCCTCCACGTAGGTCGAGCTGACGTCGTAGAGCACGAGCGATCCCGAGCCGAGACGGCGTCGGGCGAGGGCCCGCTCGACCCGGCCCTGCCGCGCCAGCAGCCAGTCGAGCGCGCCATAGAGCTCGTCCTCGCTCGCGTCGGCGACATCGAGGATCGCTCCCAAGGTGCTCTGCCCGAGGCTGCGGGCGGTGGCGAGCTTGGAGCAGGGCGCGAGGAGGCGGGCCACGATCAGCGCCACGGCGAGGTCCCGGCTCCGCGAGGGCCGCCGGTCCAGGAGCGCCTCGAGCCCGAGCGCCCGGGCCATGCCCAGCACCGCGGCCACGTGGCCGTGGGGGCTGCTCCGCACGATCGAGACGGCGTCGCCGGCGGCGAGATAGCGCTCGCCGCGCAGCCAGCCCCTGATGAGCTCGATCAAGGGCTCGGGCAGATGGGACAGGTTCGCGAGCGTCTGCTTGCGGACCTTGCCGCCCTCGCGATACGAGTTGCGCAGCAGGACGCTCGTGTACTCGCGGCCCCGCTGACGGCTGACGACCTTGACTACGTGCATCGCGCCGGTTCGCGCCCTAGTCATGCGACCAGTATGCACACTCTGGTGCTGATGTCAAGACTATTACTGTCTACATATGGCACGATACCGCCCCCCGGTTGGGCACGATCTGAACGTGGAAGAGTCCCGATCAGCCCGAATCAGGGCTGGAAGTTCGGCCTAGGCCCAATACCAATAACTTAGGGCGGAGCGAGGACCCTGACCGCGTCGGCCGGCGGCCGGGTCGGGCAGGGCCAGGCGCGGTGGACGGCGCGCTTGACGCCGAACTCCGACATCTTGCGCTTGACCACCCGGGCCGCGGCGCGCAGGCGCCGGGGCGGGAGCAGGCAGGCCAGGATCTCGCCGATGGCGCGCCGCAGCGCGCGCGCCAGCCCGGCGCCCGCGGACGACCCCTGGCGCACGCTGCGCCGGGCGGCGTGGAGCGCTCGGGTGAACGAGAGCCGATCGGGATCGAGGTGGTCGTCGTCCGCGGCGGCCGCCAGGAGGGCCCGCAGGGCGTAGTGCACGCAGCAGAACCCCCAGGCTTCCTGGTAGACGCCCTCGACCGTGCGCGAGCGCAGCACGAGGCGCGGGCCACGCTGGTGGGTCTTGAGCTCGTCGAGCGCGGACTCGATCTCCGGGCGCTCGGCATACAGGGCGGCGAGCTCGGCGGCCGGGGCAGCCGCGGGATCCAAGAGCGTGGTGATGAGCCGGTAGCGGGCGTCGTCGGATCCTGGGCGCCCCGGATCGTCAAGCGCGTACTCCACCACCCGGACCGGGATCGGGTGGTCGCGGTGGCGATCGTCGGCCGCCACGAGCTCGGACGCATACGAGCCGTCCGGGTGCCGTTCGAGCACCGGCAGCAGCGCGTTGCCCTTGGCCCGCCAGCACAGCTCGGCCCCGCTCGCGGCCGCCAGGCTCCACAGCGGA
>JAJYDP010000890.1 GCA_021777365.1 Chloroflexota bacterium
GTGCAACCCGTCGGGGCCGCTCACCACGACTCCGGCTTGCCGGAGCCGGTACAGGCGGTGCCGGACGGTCCGCTCCGGGATCGCCAGCCGGGTGGCAAGGGCCCGTGTCGGCATGGGTCCCGCGGCCAGCAGGCGGCAGATGGCGGTATCGGTCGGGTAGGTCAGGGTGTCAGTCATGGCTATGTGCCATACCCTCGGCCGTATCCGTAGCCAGGAGCCGGGCGAGGGTCGCGGTGCCGATGCCCAGACGACGCGCGGCCTGGCGACGGGACAGGTGCCCGGAGACGACCTCCGCCCGGACCGCCGGCCAGCGTCGCGTGAAGGTGGGCCGCGCCGTGACCGGCGGCCGGCCGATGCGCTTGCCCTGCCGGGCGGCGTGGCGCATCCCCTCCTTCACCCGGTCGGCGATCAACTCGCGTTCCATCTCGGCGACCGCCGCGAGGATGGTGAAGACCAGCCGGCCGGTGGCGCTGGTGGTATCGAGCTCGGGCTGGGTGAGGGAGGCGAAGCCCACGCCCGCATGCTCCAGATCGCGCAACGTGGCCAGCGCATGGAGGGTGGAGCGGAAGGCCCGGTCGAGCTTCCACACCATGACCAGGTCGACCTTCCGCTGGGCAGCGTCGGCCAGGAGGCGCGCCCACGCCGTGCGGTGGGCGAGATCTCCCGCCGCCGCCTGGTCCACGTATTCGATGGCCAGCCAACCCCGGGCAGCGACGTAGGCGCGCAGGGCGTCGAGCTGGAGTTCCGGGTCCTGATCGCGGTCCCGGGTCGAGACCCGGGCGTAAAGGGCAACCCGGAGCGGGGGGCCGACGGCGTCCAACGCCCCGTTCATGCGCCACCCCCGGCCCCGGGTCCGGCCACCGGGCCGACGACGTCGTCTGCGAAGACCGCCACGGCTGCGGCTACATTCGGAGGGACCGCGGACCACTGCGGACCGGGCGACGACGCAGGCTCGCCGGGCCGCGCTGGTCCGCGATGGTCCGCGATGCTAGAGCTTTGTAGGCCCGACTCGGCGACGAGCCGGACGCCGCGGTAGCGGCGCTCCCGGTCGCCGTCGCGAGGGCGGACCACCCGGAGTCCGGGAACGACCGCCCGGAGGTCGCGACCGAACGTCTGCGCCGTCGTCCTGCGCTGCCCGTTCTCCTCGGCCCACACCTTCCAGGCCCCATACAGGATGTCGATCCGCTCCTCGTAGAGGGCGCCGATCTCGCAGTGGTCGCGTACGAATGCGGCCACCGGCGACGCCAGATCCTGCAGGGCCACGATCGCCTCGTCCGTGCTCTCGGGGCGCGTGAACCGATCCTGGGCAATCAGGCGATCCAGGCCGTCGAGCGCCCAGTTGAGGAGCGCAGGCAGCTCCGCGTGGAGCCGCGCTTCAAGGCCGTGATCCTCGCGCCCCAACCAGGACCGCTGCAGCAGGAGCACGACGAACCGGTTGGCGATCGCCGCGGAGGCGTCGCCGAGGCGAGGCAACTCGTTGCTGATGACCAGGAACCGGGTGGGGAGCTTGCCGGTCCACTGCTCACGGTACTTGCGGTTGACCGTGATGGTGTCCTCGCCGCTGATCGCGAGGAGCCGTTCCACGACCACGCTCGTGTCCCGCTTCGCGTCCAGACGCGCATCGCTGATGACCGCGAGCGGCTTGCCCAGGAGCGGCGCGAGGCCGAAGTCGTAGGACAGGCTCGACAGCGTCGGCCCGGCGACGTTGGCGCGGCCGATGAGCGCGCCGAGCAGTCGCGCGATGACGCCCTTGCCGGCCCGGGTCGGGCCGACCAGAAGCAGGATCTTGTGCAGGTCGAGTCGCCCGGAGACCACGTAGCCGAAGAACTCCTGCAGGGCCGTGATCGAGGCAGGATCGTCCGGCCAGAGTTCGGCCAGGAACGCCAGCCACCCTTCCGCCGGCTGCGTCTGCGGCCGATAGTCGAAGGCGACCGCGGTCTGGTTGAAGAAGCGGGGATCGTGGGACAGTAGGCGGCGAGTCCGCAGTTCGAGCAACCCGTTGCCGCAGGCGACCATCGGCTCGTCGGTGCCGGCGTCCCCGATCCAGGCCGGCTGGTCGAAGCTCGCGTCGAGGTGCGTGACGGCCTGCAGCGCCTCCAGCAGGTTGGCGATCTTGGTCCGTGTCGGCGACCACGTCTCCGGGCCGTCCTTGCCCATGTACCAGGCGTGCTCGGTGAACTCGTAGGCGTCACGCCGGACCGCCCGTTCCTCGCGCTCGCTCCAATGCGTCCGGTCCCAGCGCCACCAGCCGCCTCGCCAGTGCCGCAGGGTCGGGGCGCCCGTCGTCGGGTCCGTGTACAGGGCCGTCATCAGCTCGCGCGCTACGGCCATGGGGTCGCCCGGTGCGGGCAGTTGTCGACGGGTAGCCTCGCCGACCACGCCAGCCCGCCCATTGGCTGCGACGGGCTCATCCATGGTCACCTCCGCTGGCTCATACGCGGGATCAGAAGCCAGATCGGGGTACGATGTCCCGTCCCATTGACGGAGCTCTGGCGCGGGTGTCTGCAGCGCCGTGTCCCGCACGTCGGTCGCGGTCGCGCGTCGATGCGCCGCAGACTGCGCGTGGAACCTCGTCCACTCGCTCGTCGGTGCGTCCG
>JAJYDP010000068.1:0-5232 GCA_021777365.1 Chloroflexota bacterium
TCCCGGCGTCCCTTCCGGCTGTGGGCGGGCGGCGTGGAGTACACCGCGCAGACGGTGATCGTGGCGAGCGGCGCGTCCGCGATCTGGCTCGAACTGGAGAGCGAGACGAGGCTGCGGGGCCGCGGGGTGAGCGCCTGCGCCACCTGCGACGGCTTCTTCTTCCGCGACCGCAAGGTCGTGGTGGTGGGCGGCGGGGACTCGGCGCTCGAGGAGGCGCTCTTCCTGACCAAGTACGCGCGCGAGGTGGTCGTGGTGCACCGCCGCGACCAGTTCCGCGGCAGCCGGATCATGCAGGAGCGCGCGCTCTCCAACCCCCGGATCCGGGTCGCCTGGAACAGCCAGGTGGTGGAGGTGCTGGGCGACCAGCAGGTGAGCGGCGTCCGGCTGCGGGACACCGTGACCGGCGAGGAGCGTGTCGAGCCCACGGACGGCGTCTTCGTGGCGATCGGCCACCGGCCCAACACCGGCGTCTTCCGCGACTGGCTCGACACCGACCCGAAGGGCTACCTCTCGGTCCACGAGGAGACCGCGACCCGCATCGAGGGCGTCTTCGTGGCGGGCGACGTGCGCGATCACCGCTACCGCCAGGCGATCACCGCCGCGGGCGACGGATGCCGCGCGGCGATCGATGCCGAGCACTGGCTCGCCGAGCACGGACTGGCGGAGCCGGCGACGGCGAGCGCGTGGTGACGGCGGACCGGGCCACCTCGTACCCAAGGAGCGGACGATGACGAAGCGCGCGCTGGTGCGCTGGGACGCCGGGTTGCACTTCCTCGGCGAGGCCGGCACGGGTGACCGGCTGGAGATGGATGACGAGGCCGGCGGGCACGGGTTCCGCCCGGCCGAGCTCCTCATGGTGTCGCTCGGTGGCTGCACCGCCATGGACGTGATCTCCATCCTCGGCAAGAAGCAGCAGAAGGTCACCGCCTACGAGGTGGAGGTCATCGGCGAGCAGCGTCCCACCCACCCCAAGGCATACACGGACGTGGTGGTCGAGCACCGGGTGGAGGGCGATCCGCTCGATCCCGAGGCGGTCCGCCGCGCGATCGAGCTCTCCGCCACCAAGTACTGCACGGTGACGGCGGTCATGGCGACCGGGATCGCCCGGGTGGTCCACCGGTACGTGGTCCGCAACGCCGACGGCGAGCATCGCGCCGATGTGCTGGTGACCGGCCCGAGGGGCGCCAACGTGGCGGGGCTCGCCCAGGACTGACCGTCCGGGCTCCTCCATCGGTCGCGGTCGTCCGCGGCGGACGGCGTCCGCGCCGCCGCGGTGGCGAGCATCCACCCCGTTCCGGGCCTCCCGCGCCGATCGTCGGCCGCCACGAGCACGCGGCCGGCGCCGGGGCGGCGGGGCGCGACCGGCGCAATATGCGGCGCCATGTATAATCATGCGCCAATGACCACCTCAGTCCCCCCGGCGGGCACGGCCCGCCCCGCGTGGCGGCCCGCGGCGGCTGCCGCCGGCCCCTCCGCGACTCCGTCCACGCAGCCCGGCCACCCCGAACAGGGGGCGGGCCCGCTCCGCGTCGCCGTCCTGGGTGCCACCGGCTACGTGGGCGCAGAGCTCGTGCGGCTGCTGGAGCGTCACCCGGCCGTGCGCATCGTGGCGCTGGCCGCGCGCAACCGCGACGGCGTCCCGGTCGGCGAGGCGTTCGCGCACCTGGCCGAGACGGGGCACCGGATCGACGCGGCACTGCCCGACCCGTCGGAGCTGGACGTCGTCTTCATCGCGCTGCCCCATGGGCAGGCGACCGCCGTGGCCCCCGGCCTCGCGGCGCGGGGCCTGCTGGTGATCGACCTGGGGGCCGACTTCCGGCTCGCGGACCCCGCGGACTACCGGACCTTCTACGGCCTGGACCACCCTGCTCCAGAGCTGCTGCCGGGCGGCCCCGGCCGGCCGGGGGACGAGGGATCCCCGCCGGTGCCGGCGGCGGTCTACGGGCTTCCCGAGCTGCACCGGGACGCGATCCGCGGCGCCCGGCTGATCGCCTCCCCCGGCTGCTACCCCACCACCACGCTGCTCGCCCTGGCGCCGCTTGCGCGCGCGGGGCTGATCGGCGACGTCATCGTGGACGCCAAGAGCGGCGTCAGCGGGGCCGGCCGCGAGCCGAAGCTGGAGACGCACTTCTCGGAGGCCAACGAGTCGATCCGGCCATACGGGCTGGGCGGCCACCGGCACCTCCCGGAGATCCGCGGCGAGCTGGCCGCCCTGGGCGTGGCGCCCGACGCGCTGGCCAGCCTCGTCTTCACCCCCCACCTGGTCCCCATGACCCGGGGGCTCCTCGCCACTTGCTACGTGCGCCCGACGTGGCCCGTCACGCAGGAGGAACTCGACCAGCTGTACGCGGATGCCTACGGCCGCGAGCCGTTCGTACAGGTCGCGCCCGAGCCGCCGGCCACCAAGACCGTGACGGGGAGCAACCTGTGCCGGGTCGCCATCCGCCTCGACCGGCGGAGCGGGCGGATCCTGGCGATGGCGGTGACGGACAACCTGGTCAAGGGCGCGGCCGGACAGGCGGTGCAGTCACTCAACGTCGCGGCCGGCCTCCCCGAGACGACCGGCCTCGAGCAGCTCCCCCTGTACCCGTGAGCGCGCAGCAGGACCCCGGGACAGCCGCGGGGCAGCGCCCCGTTGTCGCCGCCGAGGAAGCGGCGCTGGAGCGCCTCGCCGCAGCGGTGGCGGCCGTCGATGTCGACGAGGCGCCGCGCCTCCCGGGCGGGTTCGCGGCGGGGGCGCAGGCGGCGGGGATCAAGCCGAGCGGCCGGCCCGATCTCTCGGTGGTGCTGGTCACCACGCCCGCGCCCGCCTCCGCCGCGGGCACCTTCACCAGCAACCGGGTGCAGGCCGCACCGGTACGGTTGAGCCGGGCCCACCTGGCGGCCACCGGCGGATCGTCCGCCGACGGCGTGCCCGCGCACGGGACGGCCCGCGCCGTGGTGGTCACGGCGGGCTCCGCCAACGCGGCCACCGGGCCCGCCGGCGACGCGGACCAGCTCGCCATCGCCGGACTGCTCGCCTCGGCGGCCGGCTGCGCCGTGGAGCAGACGCTGCATGCCTCGACCGGCCTGATCGGGACGCGCCTGCCGGTCGACCGGGTGGCCGCGGGGATCGCGTCGCTCGTCCCGGTCGGTCTCGCGGCCACCGACGCCGCGCTGGGGGCCGTCGCGCGGGCCATGATGACCACGGACAACCGGCTCAAGGCCGCCAGCGCCCTGGTGGCACTCCCCGCGCCGGGGGGCACGCGCCAGGTGCGGGTCAGCGGCGTGGTGAAGGGGGTGGGGATGATCCACCCCGGGATGGCCACCATGATCGCGCTCGTCCTGACGGACGCGTCGGTGGCGCCGCGCACCCTGGCGACCCTCCTGCGCCCGGCGGTGGCGCTGACGTTCGACCAGCTCACCGTGGACGGCGACATGTCCACCAACGACACCGTGCTGGCGCTGGCCTCCGGTGCGGCCGGCGCCGATCCGATCGAGCCGGGCACGCCGGCCGCCGCGGCGCTCGGCGCGGCGATCGCCGCCGTCTGCCGCTCCCTCGCCCGCCAGCAGGCCGCGGACGGCGAGGGGGCAACCTGCCGCATCACCTGCCGCGTCACCGGCGCGGCAGACCTCGCCGACGCGCGCGCGGTCTCCCGCGCCGTGGTCCGCAGCTCGCTCTTCAAGGCCGCCGTCCACGGCCGCGATCCCAACTGGGGGCGCGTTGCCGCGGCGGCCGGGTCCGCGCGCCGACCCGACGGTGCCCCGGCCTCGGTCGACCCGGACTCGCTGCGCATCGCGCTCGCCGGCACCCCCGTCTTCGCCGGGGCGCCGCTCGCCTTCGACGCGGCGTCGGTCAGCGCCGCCATGGAGGCTCCGGATGTGGTCGTCGAGGTGGACCTCGGGATGGGGCGCGCGGGGGCCGAGGCCTGGGGATGCGACCTCACCGAGGCCTACGTGCGCGAGAACGCGGAGTACTCGACGTGATGCGCGGACCGGCGGCTCCCGACCCGGCGCTGGCGGCGGGGCTCGTGGTGGTCAAGCTGGGTGGCACCACGGTGGCCGGCCAGGCGCACGTCCTGGACCAGGTGGCCACCCTCGCGCGTGAACGGCCGGTCGTGGTGGTGCACGGCGGCGGGGCACGCGTGACCGACTGGCTGGAACGCCTGGGCGTCTCCACGCGCTTCGAGGAGGGGCTGCGCGTCACCGACGAGGCCTCGCTCGAGGTCACCGCCGCGGTCCTGCGGGGAGCGATGAACGTGGAGCTCGTGGCCTCGCTGCGGGCGCGGGGCTGCGACGCCGTCGGGCTCTCCGGCGTCGACGGCGGCCTGCTGTCGGGACGCCGCGTTCCCGACAAGGGGCTGGTGGCCAGCGTCGCCGAGGTCCGGGCCCCGCTGGTGCATGCGCTGCTGGCGGCCGGCCTGGTGCCCGTCGTCGCCCCGCTCGCGCTCGACGAGCAGGGCGCCGTCTGCAACGTCAACGCCGACGACGCCGCGGCGGGGCTGGCCCGGGGTCTCCACGCCGCGCGGCTCGTGTTGCTCACGGACGTGGACGGCATCCGGGACGCGGACGGCATCCGGATCCCGCGGATCGAGGCCGAGGACGCCGAGCGCCTCATCCGGGACGGGGTCATCGGCGGGGGCATGATCCCCAAGGTCCGCGCCGCCCTCCGCGGGCTGGCGCCGGTCCCGGGCGCCGCCGCGATCATCGCCGACGGTTCCGGGCCGGATGTCCTGCGTCGGGCGATGGAAGACGGCGACCTGGGCACCCGCATCGTGGCGGCATGAGGGCACGCGCATGTCCGTGATGAGCCCGGTCGCCAAGCGCGTCCGGCAGCGACTGATCCTGGAGCTGGTGGCGCAGGTCCCCGTCCACAGCCAGGAGGAGCTGGTTGACCTGCTGGCCGCGCGCGGGTTCAGCGTGACGCAGGCGACCGTCTCGCGCGACGTCGCCGAGCTCGGGCTGGTGAAGGCGCCGCGCGCGTCGGGGCACGTCTACGTCGCGCCGGGGTCGCTCGGACGGGACCTCGTCCTCGCCGACGACCACCTGGTGCGCCTCCTGGAATCCAGTCCGGTCTCGATCGGGCGCAGCGGCCTGATCCTGGTCCTCCGCGGCGAGGTGGGCAGCGCCCAGGCGCTCGCCCGTGCGATCGACGAGTCCAGCCTGCAGGAGCAGGAGGGGACGCTGGCCGGCGACGACACCGTCCTGGTCCTCTTCGCCGACGAGGAACGCCTCGCGCGCTGGCGCACCCGC
>JAJYDP010000068.1:5242-12986 GCA_021777365.1 Chloroflexota bacterium
ACGGCACCCCACCCCCCGCACTCCGGCACCCCCCCACTCACAAGGAGCCTCACTCATGCGCAAGGTCATCCTCGCCTACTCCGGCGGCCTTGACACCTCCGTGGCGGTCGCCTGGCTGCGCGAGACCATGGATGCCGACGTGGTCACCCTCACCGTGGACGTGGGGGGTGGCTCGCTGCGGGAAGGCGTGCAGCGCCGCGCCCTCAGCGCCGGGGCGTCGCGGGCCTACGTGCTCGACGCCCGGGAGCGCTTCGTGGTCGACTACTGCTTCCCGTCGATGCAGGCCGACGCGCTCTACCAGGGCGTCTACCCGCTGGCCACCGCGCTGGCCCGGCCCCTGATAGCGCAGCTGCTGGTGGAGGTCGCGCAGCGCGAAGGCGCGGATGCGGTGGCCCACGGCTGCACCGGCAAGGGGAACGACCAGGTCCGCTTCGACGTCGCCGTGCATGCGCTGGACCCGTCCCTGGAGGTCATCGCCCCGATGCGCATCGGGATGGGGCTGTCGCGCGAGCAGGAGATCGAGTACGCGATCGCGCGAGGGATCGAGGTTCCCATCACCAAGGCGTCGCCCTACTCCATCGACCAGAACATCTGGGGACGCTCCATCGAGACGGGGGTGCTGGAGGATCCCTGGACCGCGCCGCCGTCGGACGTGTACGCCTGGACCGTGGACCCTGGCAGGGCGCCGGCGGTGCCCGCCGAGATCACCCTCGGCTTCGAGGGCGGCGTGCCGGTCAGCCTGGACGGTGTGCCGCTCGGCCCGGTTGAGCTGGTCGACCGGCTGGGCGAGCTCGCCGGCGCGCACGGCGTGGGGCGGGTGGACCACGTGGAGGACCGCCTGATCGGCATCAAGAGCCGGGAGATCTACGAGGCGCCGGCCGCCATCGCGCTGGTCGCCGCGCACCGGGCCCTGGAGGGGCTGACCTTCTCGAAGGAGCAGCTGCGCTTCAACCGCCTGGTGAGCGACGAGCTGGCCCAGGCCACCTACGACGGGCTCTGGTTCAACGCCCTGCACCGCGACCTGCGGGACTACGTGCGTTCCTCGCAGCGGGTGGTCACCGGCGAGGTGCGGCTGCGGTTCGACCACGGGTCGCTGGCCGTGGTGGGGCGGCGGAGCGCCTACTCGCTGTACGACCGGTCCCTGGCCACCTACGACGCCGACGACGCGTTCGACCACGCCAGCGCGGTCGGGTTCATCAGGCTCTTCGGGCTGCCGCTGCGCACCGAGGCGGCGCGGCAGGGCAGTGCCTGGGCCTGGACGACCCCGCTGCTGGACACGCTGCCGTCGAGCGTCGAGGCGAGCGAGGGAGCCGGGTCCGCGGCGTGATTCCCGAAGGCGGTACGGACCGGTCCGAAGCGACGGGCCGGTCCGGCGGCACGGGCCGACGCGGCGGCACGAGGTCGGGGGCGGGATCGGCCCCGACGCGCCATGATGGGCACCCCATGATCCGCCGCGCCCGACCGTCCGACGCACCCGCCATCCACGCCCTGGTGCACCGCTATGCCGGCCGGGACCTGCTGCTGCCGCGCCCGCTCACCGACATCTACGAGCGGATCCGCGACTTCTGGGTGGCGGTGGACGGTGGGCAGGTGGTGGGCTGCGCCGCGCTGCGCATCTGGTGGCACGACCTGGCGGAGGTTCGCTCCCTGGCCGTCGCGCCGGAGGCGGAGGGACACGGTTACGGCGCACGGCTGGTGGATGCCGTCGCGGCCGAGGCCGCCCGGTTCGGCGTGTCGAACCTCTTCGCCCTCACCCGCATCCCCGGGTGGTTCGGCCGCAACGGGTTCCAGGAGATCGACCGGGCGGTCCTGTACCACAAGGTCTGGGGGGACTGCGCGAGCTGCCCGAAGCGCCTGGCGTGCGACGAGGTGGCGGTCGTGCGGCCGCTCAGGCCGGGCGCCGCCGAGCGCCTGGCCAACCCGGATCCGCGGGTCGTGGCACGAGTGGCGCACATCGTGCCGCCGCGGGCGGAGGGCACCACCGGGTCACCGGCACTCACCGTCCTGCCCACGTTCGTGCACCTGGACGAGCCCTAGGCCGTCCTGGCGACCGCGGGGGGCGCGGGCAGGGGACCGGGCCGGCACGGGGCCGGATGGAGCGTCAGCCCGCGGTCGCCTCCTCGTCCAGGCGGCGTCGCGCGGACGCGATCGCCTCGCGCACGCGCTCCGGCGCGGTCCCGCCGGTCACCGCCGGCCGTCGCACGGCCGCCTCCAGTGTGGCCGCCTCCCGCAGCGCGGCCACGAGCCCGGACCGTTCGTCGTCGGCCTCGGCCGCCAGGCGGCGGGCGTCCTCGTCGTCCTCGGCACCGAGCGCGGCGGCGTAGGAGGCCGTCTCGAGATCGTCCAGGCGGCATCCTCGCTGCTCGGCGTCGGCCACGAGCCGGCCGGCGACGTGGTGCGCGGCGCGGAACGGCAGCCCGCGCTCCACCAGCGCGTCCGCCACCGACGTCGCTGTCACGTGGCCCCGCAGCGCGGCCTCGCGCATCCGCCCCACGTCGAACGTGAGCCCGCCGACGACCGCCGCCATCACCCGCAGCGAGGAGCGCCACACCCCGGCCGCATCGAAGAGCGGTGCCTTGTCCTCCTGCAAGTCGCGCTGGTACGCCAGGGGAAGCCCCTTCAGGATGCCGAGCATCGCGGCCAGGTGGCCGGCGACACGGGCCGTCCGTCCCCGGACGAGCTCGCAGGGATCCGGGTTCTTCTTGTTGGGCATCATGGACGACCCGGTGGCGTGGGCGTCCGCCAGCGTCACCCAGCCGAAGGCCGGGTTCGACCACCACACCAGTTCCTCGGCGAGCCGGGAGAGATGGGTCATGCCGAGCGCCGCCGCGGCCAGGAACTCCACCGCGAAGTCCCGGTCGCTGACCGCGTCCAGGGAGTTCGCGGTGACTCCCGCGAGCCCCAGGTCCGCCGCCGTCGCCTCGCGATCCAGGGCGAAACCGGCGCCGGCCAGCGCGCCGGCGCCGAGCGGCGATCGATCGGCCCGGCGCCAGCAGTCGGCGAGCCGGCCGCGGTCCCGCTCCAGCATCTCGACGTAGGCAAGGAGGTGATGTCCGAGCAGCACCGGCTGTGCGGGCTGCACGTGGGTCATCCCCGGGAGGATCGCCTCCCCTTCGCGCTCGGCCCGGTCCACGAGCGTGCGCTCCAGCTCGACCAGCGAGGCGTCCAGCTCCCGGACGGTCCGGCGGAGCCAGAGTCGCAGGTCCAGCGCGACCTGGTCGTTCCGTGAGCGACCGGTGTGGAGCTTGCCCGCCACCGGCCCCAGCCGCGCCGTGAGGGCCGCCTCCAGGTTGAGGTGGACGTCCTCCAGCGCCGGGTCCCATGCCAGCGTCCCGGCGCGGACCTCCTCGCGGAGGGACTCCAGCCCCTGGACCAGCGTGAGCGACTCGGCCGCGGTCAGCAGGCCGGCCCGCTCCAGGCCCCGCACGTGGGCGATCGAGCCATCGAGATCGTCCAGCGCCAGCACCTGGTCGATCTCGATGGAACGCGTGGCCTCCGCGATCAGCGGGTCGGTCTGGCCGGTGAACCGGCCGCCCCACATGCGCATCCGGGCTCCTCCTCTGCCGCGAGTGTACCGGCTGTCCGGCGCGGCCCCAGGCGGACCTCCCCACGCGACGGCACGTACCGCCACGCCACGATCGCGGCCAGGACGGCGCCGACGGCACTCGCCGCGAAGACCGGCCCGTGCCCGTACGTCCCGAACAGGTATCCGCCGCCCAGGTCCGAGAGGATCGCGGCCACCCCCAGCGCGCTCATCTGGTAGAGGGCCTGGCCGCTCGCCTGGAGCCCCTCGGGGAGCAGCGCCCCGACGGTCAGCACGCTGGTGACGGTCAACGACCCGTAGGCGAGCCCGGTCAGCGGCCGCGTCACCACGATGAGCGTGGGATCCGCCAGCACGATCCATGCCACGTACGCCAGCACGTAGAGCCCGCACCCGGCCACGAAGAGCCCCCGCAGGCCCACGTGCGCAGCCACGCGCGCGGCGACCATCATGGCCGGCATCTCGAAGAGGGCGGAGACCGTGGCAGACAGCGCGATGATCGACGGCGCGCCGCCGAGGTCGGCGATGCGGAGCGGCAGGAACGTGAGGCTGGCGACGATCCCCAGGTTCGCCAGCACCACGGCGGCCATCACCCCCAGCAGGCGCGGCGCGACACCGATGGCGACGCCGATGGAACCGGTCGCCTCGGTCCAGCGGCGATGGCGTGCGGACCGCGCGGCCATCCCCGGCCCGGCCGCGCTGACCCCGTCGCGCGCGGCGGGGTCCCGGTAGTCGGCCAGGCGCGTGCGCGCCACGTCCGGGATGCCGACGGCGGCGACGGCCACGAGGACCGCCGAGGCCGCCGCAAGCGGGTACGCGAGCCCGTAGCCGGTCGCGTCGAAGATGACGCCCGCGGCCAGGGCCGCCACGGCGAAGGAGCCGCTCTCCAGCAGTCGGAAGCTTCCGTAGCGGTCGGGATGCGGCGCGAGCGCCACGACCGCGATCGCGTCGGTGAGCATCGCGGTGCCCGGTGCCGCGACGTAGAAGGCCACGACGAACAAGGCGACCAGCGGCAGCGCCAGCGGAGCACCGAAGAGCAGGGCGGTGACGGCGGCCGCGATGGCGGCGATCCGGAGCGCCCCGCGGCGCCCCAGGACGACGTCCCCCAGGTGCCCCCAGACGGGGAGCCCGACCACGTAGCCCACGGCCGTCAGCGCCATCACCACGCCGATCGCGAGCGGCGAGAAGCCGCGCAGCGAGAGGATCACCGTCACGAACGGCATGAGGACGCCGATCAGGACGCCCACGACCAGGTAGAGACCGCGCAGGGCACGCACGGGACTGCATGGTAGGGGCTGGCCGGGCGCTTCACCGACCGTTCCGGCGCGATCGGCGGCCCCGGCCGCAGGGTCAGCGGGCCGCGCATGGCATACTCGTGCGACGATGCGACTCGAGCTCACGCGCCGGGGGGACTACGCCGTTCGGGCGGCCATCGCCCTGGCATCGGCGGACGGCGGCGGCCTCCTGAGCACCCGGCGGATCGCGTCGGAGATGCAGATCCCGCCGCGGTTCCTGCCGCAGGTGATGGCGGATCTCGTGCGCGCGGAACTCGTCGTCGCGCACACCGGCCGCTCCGGCGGCTACCGGCTGGCGCGCCCCGCGCTCGACATCTCGCTGCTGGAGGTCATCCGGGCCGCGGAGCACGAGCACGGGATCCGGACGTGCATCCTCCGCGGCGGCCCCTGCGACCCTGACGGCCCGTGCGACGTCCACGACGTCTTCTCGCATGCGCGCGACGCGCTGCTCCAGTCGCTGGGGCAGGCGACGCTCGCGGAGGTGGCGCTCTCGCGGAGCCGTCGACTGGAGAGCGAGCGCGCGGCAGCGTCCTGACCCCGGGGCGCGAAGCCGGGCTCGGCCGAGTGCCGGGCGGCAGCCGCGCGGCGGTTCAGGCCGGGCTCAGCGGGCGGTGCCGAACCTGCGCACCGCCACGATGCTCACGAGCCAGCCCAGGATCAGGCTCACGCCGGCGGTGGTGCACCAGATGCACACCGCGTGGATCACGAACAGCTCCAGGTAGACCAGCCACGCGATCACGAAGACGCCGATCAGCCCCAGCCCGTACGGGACGTAGAGCAGACGCCCGTCGCCGGTGCGCCACCAGGCCACCACCGCCACGAGGACGAGGAGCACGTCGCCGAGACCGAAGAGGGAGACCGGGATCCCCATGAAGGAGCTGTACCGGCTGGCCTGGACCTGGTCGCAGCCCTGGACGATGAAGCAGACGGGATTCGAGTTGGTGAGCTTCTCGATCGCGAGGTAGGTCAGCGCCGCGGTCGCGATGAGCGCCAGCACCACCATGGCCGCGGCGAAGCGCCCGCGATCGTCCGACAGGATCCCGCGGAGCCCACCGACCGGGGAGGCCACCGCCGGCGCCGGATCACCGGGCACCGGGGCGCTCGTTGCCGGCGTGCGCGACGCGCTCGACGACCCGCCGGAGGCGGTCGGGCGGGGCCGCGTCGCCGGGGCCGGGGCCTGCGCGCTGCCGGTGGCCGACGGCCTGCGGGCGGTGCCCGGACGGGACCGTTTCGAGCTCACGCCGTCATCCCTCCGTCACGAGGCCGACGGTACCGGGCTGGACGGCGCGGACGAACCCGGGGCGGCCGGGGACGATGCGCCCGCCGACGGTGACGCGGACGGCGCGGAGCGCAGCGCGGCGTCCAGCGCCGAGGAGATGCTGTTCAGGTCGATGCTGCCGGTGTACTGCTTGCCGTTGATGAAGAGCGTCGGCGTGCCCTGGATCCCGAGGTTCTGGCCCTGGGCGGTCTCGGCCTTGACCGCCGCGAGTATCGATGGATCCGACAGGCATTGGTCGAACGTCGCCTGGTTCACGCCTACCGCGTTGGCTATCCTGTCGAACAGGGAACGGTTCGCCCACCCTCCATTCTCCGGCCCCTGGTTGGCGAACAGGTACTCCATGTACGCCCAGAACTGCCCCTGGTTGCCTGCGCAGCGTGCGGCCACGCTGGCGTCGAAGGACGCCGGGCCGATGAACGTGAAGTCGTGGTACGTGATCTCGACCTGGCCCGTGGTGACGTACTGGCTGATCAGGTGCGGCTCGACGTTGACGCTGTAGTTGTCGCAGTACGGACACTGGAAGTCTTCCCACTCGTCGAGCTTGACCGGCGCACTGGCGTTGCCGATCGAGCGACCGTGGGCGAGGTTCAGGGGGGCCGGGTCGGCCGGGGCCACCAGGGCGCCTCCCTGCCCGCCGCCGACGACGTTGCCCACGAGCACGAAGACGAGGCCGACCGCGGCCAGGACCACGACCGCTGCGGTGATCAGCCCGAGCGGGGACCGCAGGACGCCGGGGATCGACGGACCACCCGACCCGCCGCTGGCCTGGCCCCCACCGCCGGGGCGCCGGGACCGCTCCGCCGCGCGGCGCTCGCGTCGGGCTGCCGAGTTCGAGGTGGGGCGGTTCGCGCTCAGGGTGGACTCCTTTCGGGACGCGGCGGCCGGGACGCGGCCGCGGACGATGCTCGCGATCGCGGACGCCCGGTCGGGCCCGCGCACGGCGCAGGGTACCGCACGTGACGGCAGGACGCGGCTGCGGGCCCTGCGCGGGTGGCCTCCCAGTGGCGTGGGCGGGAGGCCGGCACGCGGCCCGGCAAGCGGCCCGGCACACGGCATGAGCCGTCCGGCCGGTGCGCCTCCCGCCGGGGTCAGCCCTCCAGCGTCACCTCGTCGATCACGCCGACCACGACCGTTCGGACCGGGGCCGGGCTCATCCCGATCACCTGCCGCGCCGAGTTGCCCTCGTCGAGGAGGAGCACGGTCTCGCCGGCACCTGCGCCCACGGTGTCGACGGCGATGAGGTAGCCGCCCGACGGCGAGCCGTCGGGTTCCAGCAGGTCGCAGAGCAGCAGCCGGCGGCCGTCGAAGACCGGGCTGTGGATGGTCGACACGACCGTCTGTGCGACCCGTCCGATCTTCACGACCGGGCTCCGGGGCCGGCGGGCGACGCGTCTGTGGGGGGCCGGGCAGGATCGTCGCGATCCGCCACGCCGGCGGCCGGCTCGTCTCTACCCGGGACGCCTGCGGCCGGCTCGTCACCCCGCGGGGCGCTGGCGGCCGGTTCGTCACCCCGCGGGGCGCTGGCGGCCGGCCCGTCACCCTGCGTCGCGGCCGGTCCGCGGCCGCCGCGCCGCCCACCGACCGGCTCCACGGCGTCCACGATCCCCACGATCGCGTGGTCCACCGGCA
>JAJYDP010000891.1 GCA_021777365.1 Chloroflexota bacterium
CCCCTCCGGACCGAGCGCGTCGACCAGCGCCGACGCCGCGATGACACCGTCGGCGACCCTCGCGAGGCGGCGCACGTGCGCGCGACGCGAGACGCCGAAGCCCACGGCCACCGGCACCGGGCTCACCGCGCGCACCTGCCGCACGAACGACGTGACCTCCGCCGGAAGCGCGGCGCGGGCGCCGGTCACCCCGACCAGCGACACGACGTAGAGGAACCCGCCGGTCCGCGAGGCGATCCACGCTCGCCTGGCGGGTGGCGTGGTCGGCGTCACCAGGTAGATGACCGCCAGGCCGGCCTCCCTCGCGGCCGCCTCGACCGGGGACCCTTCGTCGGGTGTCAGGTCCGCCAGGATGCAGCCGCTCGCCCCCGCCTCGGCCAGGCGGCGCATCGGGTCGCCCGGATCGCCGCCGCCGATGACCTGGTTCACGTACGCCATGGGCACCAGCGGGATCGAGGGCCGGGCGGCGTGCACGCGCCGCACCAGGTCGAGCGAACGCGCCAGCGTGGCCCCGGCCCGGATCGCCGCGGCGGAGGCGCGCTGGAGCGTGGTGCCGTCGGCGAGCGGGTCGGAGTAGGGCAGCCCGATCTCGAGCAGGTCGGCCCCGGCGTCGATGGCCGCCAGCGCGATCGACTCGCTCGTTTCGGCGTCGGGATACCCGGCGACGACGTACGGCACCAGCGCGATCCGACCGGCCGACCGGGCCGCCGCGAACGCCCCGCGGATCCGCGAGGCGCCCGGGGTCGCGTCGGTGCCCGGCTCGGACGCCGTGGCAACCGTCATGCCGGTGGCCGCACGGCGGCTCGACCAGGTCGACGCGGTCGTCACGCCGGCACCTCCTCGTCGCCGCCGAGCACGCCCATGTCCTTGTCACCCCGACCGGAGAGGCCCAGGACGACCAGCGCATCGGCCGGCAGCTCGTCGAGCGCCGGACGCCCCGGGGGACGCCCCACGTCGGCACCGAGCAGCGCCGGCAGGGCCGCGATCGCGTGCGCCGGCTCGAGCGCCGGGATGATGCCCTCGGTGCGAGTCAGCAGGCGGAGCCCGTCGACGGCCTCCGAGTCGGTGGCGGCGAGCACCTCCATGCGGCCCGCGTCGAACAGCGCGGAGATCTGCGGCCCGATGCCGGGGTAGTCGAGCCCCGCGGAGAGCGAGACGGCCTCCACGACCTGGCCGTCGGGGTCCTGGAGCATGTACGACCGGGACCCGTGAAGGACGCCCGGGGTCCCCCCCGCCAGCGCCGCCGCGTGGCGCCCCGTCGCGATCCCCTCCCCCGCCGCCTCGACGGCGACGATCCGGACCGACGGTTCGCCGAGGAACCGGGTGAAGAGCCCGATTGCGTTCGACCCGCCGCCCACGCAGGCGACGACGGCGTCCGGCAGGCTCCCCTCGACCTGCTGGAGCTGCGCGGCGGCCTCGTCCCCGATGACACGCTGGAGGTCGCGCACGACGGTGGGGTACGGGTGGGGACCGACCGCCGAGCCCAGCACGTAGTGAGTGGTCCGGACGTTGGTGACCCAGTCGCGCATCGCCTCGTTGGTCGCGTCCTTGAGCGTCGCGCTGCCCGACGTGACCTCGCGCACCTCGGCGCCGAGCGCCCGCATGCGCAGCACGTTCGGCGCCTGGCGGTGGATGTCCTCGCGCCCCATGAACACGGTGCACGGCAGCCCGAGCAGCGCGCACGCGGTGGCGGTGGCGACGCCGTGCTGCCCCGCGCCGGTCTCGGCGATCACCCGCGTCTTGCCGAGCCGGCGCGTCAGCAGCGCCTGGCCCAGCGCGTTCGTGATCTTGTGCGCGCCGGTGTGGTTCAGGTCCTCGCGCTTCAGGTAGAGGCGCAGGCGCCCCGGCTCGCGGCCCGCGCGCCGCTCCAGCTCGGCTGCCAGCCGGTCGGCGCGGTAGAGCGGCGACGGGCGCCCGATGTAGTCGCGGCGGAGGACCCGGAGATCGGCCCAGTAGCGCGGGTCGGCCCGCAGCTCGAACCAGGCCGCTTCGAGCTCCTGCAGGGCGGCCACGAGCGTCTCCGGCACGTAGCGGCCGCCGAACTGCCGGCCGATCCCCCAGCGGCCCCGCTCGTCGGCGTCGAGCAGTGCGGGCTCGACCGGCGTCGGGCGCGACGGGACCAGCGGAAGGTCGAGGCGTGCGGCCTTCGCGCGCTTGACGAACAGCCCGACCAGGAAGGGATCCTTGCGCGGCCGGGGGGATGCGACGCCCGATCCGGCGGAACGCGCACCGACGGGCGGTGCGGACGGCCGACCCGACCGGGCCTCCTCGACGCCGGAGGCGACGTCGACACCGATGGCCGGGATGACCCGGAGCGCCCCCGCGACGCTGGCGGGCGTCAGGCCGCCGGCGAGCACGACCGGGACCTCCCGGGCCACGGCCGCGGCCAGCGACCGGTCGGCGCGCCGGCCGGTCCCTCCGAGCGCGACCGGGTCGGCCGTGTCGAGGATGAGACGCTCGACCCCGGGACGAGCGAGCAGGTCGCGGCCGGCCGAGACGAGCTCGGAGGCCATCCCGGTGCCGGACGAGGCTCCAGCCATGGCGCCCGACCCGGACCCCGCGCCGGACCCGGGTACGACGTCGGCGCCGGCC
>JAJYDP010000892.1 GCA_021777365.1 Chloroflexota bacterium
CGAAACGGTGAGACCCGTCGTACAATGTGTCGGTGACTTCCAGACCTGTTGGCGCGACGCTCGCCGCCAGACCCCGAACGCGGCCGGATCCGCTCGTGGAACGGCTCAGGGCCGGCGATCCCGACGCCTGCCGGGAGATGATCGAGCGTCACGCGGCACGGATGCTGCGGATCCTGCTCCGCCTGCGTGGCGACCGTTTCGAGGCCGAGGATGTCCTCCAGGAGACCTGGATCCGGGCCTGCCAGGCGGCGCGCGAGTTTCGGGGCGAGGCGTCGCTGCGGACCTGGCTCGACCGGATCGCGCTCAACGCGGCGGCGATGGCGGAGCGGCGCCGGCTTAGCCTCTCGCGCGGGTCCGGTGTAGGCGAGCTCCGCCTCGGGCTGGCGCTGCCGGGTGACGAGCCGGGTGGGGCCGAGCTGGTGGAGCCCGCCGCGTCGACCGACACCGAATCGGCCGTCGTCTGGCGGGAGACATTCGCCGAGCTCGGCGCGGCCGTGGCTGCCCTGCCGGTCGGCCTCCGCGACGTGCTCGTCCTGCGCGACATCCAGGGTGCCTCCACCCGGGAGGCCGCCGAGGAACTCGGGATCAGCGAGGTCGCCGTGAAGCAGCGGCTCCACCGCGCTCGAGGCCACCTTCGACGGGCGTTGCATCAACTGGCCGCCGAACCTGAGCTCCACCGAGGCTGATCCGCCATCAGGGAGTCGCACTGCCGCTTGTAGTGAGGCTCGACCGCCCGCGACCCATGTTTGCGATGGCGACGCCGTTCGTCGACGGCGGGCGCTCGGGCGCGCTGCGGAGCCCTTGGGCCTCGTGGGTCGCCGTGGCTGTGATATCGTTTCAGCTTTCCCGGCGGCGGTCGTCAGCCCGCGCACCTCGCCCGTTGTCCCGCGCAGGATGACCCCGGCGCCCAAGAAGCCGATACCCGTCGCGACGCCGGCGATCAGCCGCGCGGTCTCGGCCGGGTAGAGCTCGACGCCGAGTCCGGCCAGGATCGCCGCGCCGAGGCCGATGAGGGCGTACGTCCGGTCGCCGGCCGGCGACCTGCAGCGCTCCCGCTCGCAGCCCAGCACGAAGCCGAGGCCGGCGGCGAGTGCCGCCCGGAGCAGCAGGTCGAGCTCCGACATCGGTCGGCCGTGCCCGTCATGCCCGCGCCGCCCGCAGGCCGTTGGCGACCGCGAGCAGCTCGGCCGCCTCGTGCACCGTCACCGCGATCACGATCGTGAACAGCCCGGCCGCGGCGCCCGGGATGAGGACGGCGAGGACCGCCAGCGAGAACGCGACGTTCTGACGCGAGATCAGCCTGGCCTTCCGTCCGATCCGGAGGGCATAGCCCGCCTTCTCGAGGTCGTCGGCCATGAGCGCGACGTCGGCTGCCTCGATCGCGGCGTCGGTCCCGGCGGTGCCCATGGCCATCCCGATCGTCGCCTGGGCGAGCGCCGGCGCGTCGTTCACCCCGTCGCCGATCATCGCCACCGCACCGTGCTCGCGCTCGAGCTCGCGGATCGCGGCGACCTTGTCCTCGGGCTTGAGCCCCGCCCGGACGTCGTCGATCCCGAGCTCCCGGGCGATCGCGCGGGCCGTCCGCGGATGGTCGCCGCTCAACATCACGACATGCCGGACGCCGAGGCGGTGCAGCTCGCGGACCGCGGCCGCGGCGTTGGGACGCACCTGGTCGCGGATCACGAGCAGGCCCAGGATGCGCATGCCGGACGGCGACTCGGCCGCTCGCTCGCCGACGAGGACCACCATCATGCCCTCCTCGCGCATCTCCTCGAGGAGGACAGCGCTGGCAGCCGAGGGCGCGGCGCCGAGCTCTGTGAACAGGTCCGGGCTGCCGACGTGGACGAGGCGGCCGTCGACATGCGCGGCGGCGCCGGCTCCGGTCAGGGCGGTGAACTCGGTCGCGTCGGACGGCGCAACGCCGCGATCCGCCGCGGCGGCCACGATCGCCCGGGCGAGCGGGTGCTCGGAGAGGCGCTCGACACCTGCGGCGGCGGCCAGCACAGCTTCCTCGTCGGCGCCGTCGAGCGGCACGATGTCGGTCACAACCGGCCGGCCGTGCGTCAGCGTGCCGGTCTTGTCGAGCGCCACGACTCGGACGGTGCCCAGGTTCTCGAGGTGGATGCCGCCCTTGATGAGGACGCCGTGCCTCCCAGCCGAGCCGATCCCGGCGGCCATCGCGACCGGGGTCGACATGACGAGGGCGCATGGCGCCCCGGCGACGACGACCGTGATCGCCCGGGTGATCCATTCGGTCGGATCGCCGCCGAGGGCGATCGGGACGATCGCGAGCAGTGCCGCACCGACGAGGACGAGCGGGCTGTAGATGCGGCTGAAGCGGTCGATGAAGCGCTGGGCGCGGCCCTTCTGGCCCTGCGCCTCCTCGACGAGGTGGATGATCGCCGAGAGGGTGTTGTCGGCGAACGCCTTCGTCGCCTCGATCGTCAGCGCGCCCTGGCGGTTGATCGTCCCTGCAAAGACGCTGTCACCGGGCGCCTTGTCGACCGGGACGCTCTCACCGGTGACCGGTGACTCATCGACGCTCGATGATCCAGAGCGGATGACGCCGTCGGTCGCCATGCCCTCGCCCGG
>JAJYDP010000069.1 GCA_021777365.1 Chloroflexota bacterium
GACATGTTACAAGTGATACGGCCCGCGGGAGCGTCTCCGCCGGCGAACGGCCGGTCTCGGCCCGCGGGAGCGTCTCCGCCGGCGAACGGCCGGTCTCGGCCCGCCCAGCCTCCCACTCGAGCGTCGCCCGCCTGGAGCCCGAGCCGCTTCCGGAGCGCTGGCCCGGCTCCACCGCCGGTCTGTCGCCCTGGGAGCGCTGGCTGGAGCTCTGTGCCCGCATCGACGGCTGCCCCCGGCACCTGGGCACCCACGTCGGCGGCATGCTCGTCACCGCCGCCCCCCTCGTCGAGATCGCGCCGCTCGAGCGCGCGACGATGCCCGGCCGCGTCGTCGTGCAGTACGACAAGCGCGACGTCGAGACGATGGAGCTCATCAAGCTCGACCTGCTGGGGCTGCGCATGCTCTCGGCCATCGACGACGCCCTGCGCGACATCACGGCAGACTGTGGCGTGGTGCTCGAGCTGGACCGCCTGCCGGAGGACCTGCCCGACGTCTTCCGCATGATCCGCGCCGCCGACACCGTCGGCGTCTTCCAGATCGAGTCGCGGGCCCAGATGCAGACCCTCCCCAAGTCGGCCCCCGCCACCCTCGACGACCTGGTGGTGGAGGTGGCGATCATCCGGCCGGGCCCCATCCAGGGGAACGCGGTGCACCCGTACCTGCGCCGCCGGCAGGGGCTCGAGCCGGTGACGTATCTGCATCCCGCGCTCGAACCCATCCTGCGCGAGACGCTCGGCGTGATCCTCTACCAGGAGCAGGTGATGGAGATCGCCATCCGGGTGGCGGGGTTCAGCGCGGCCGAGTCGGACGGCTTCCGGCGGGCCATGGGGACCTGGCGCTCGAGCCGCGAGATGGAGACGCTCACCGGGCCTTCGTGGAGGGCTGCGAGCGCGTGAGCGGCCTGGCCGAGGAGCAGGCGGAAGAGCTCTTCCGGCAGGTGGCCGCCTTCGCGAGCTTCGGCTTCAACAAGAGCCACAAGAGCCACGCCGCGGCGTTCGCGCGGACCGCGTACGAGTCGGCGTTCCTGAAGCTCTACTACCCCGCGCAGTTCACCGCCGGGCTCGTGAACCACCAGCCGATGGGGTTCTACCCGGTGGAGGTGCTGGTCAACGACGCGAAGCGCCACGGCGTGGCCGTGCTGCCCGTGGACCTGAACCGGAGCCGCTACCGGACCACCACCGAGTGGGTCGGGATGCCCGGGGAGCCGCTGCCCGAGGGGTCCGGGATCGAACGGCGGCCCCCGGTCGTGCGCTCGTCGGGGTGTGTCGTGCCGGACAGGCAGGCACGGCGGCAGCTGGCGGCCGAGCCGGCGCAGGGGTACGGGGTACGGCTCGGGCTGCACCTGGTCAAGGGGATCGGCGAGGAGCATGCCGAGCGGCTGGACGAGGAGCTGGGGCGGGGCCCGTACCGCTCGCTGGCGGATGTCGTGGCGCGGACGGGCCTGGCCGAGGAGGTGGTCGAGCGGCTGATCCGGGCGGGTGCACTCGACTCGCTGGGCCGGCCGCGGCGGGAGCTGCTCTGGCAACTCCGCGAGGTGGCGGCGTCGACGGGCCGGCAGACGATGGGGCGCGCGCGTCCGGCGCAGACGGCCATCCCGCTCGATCTCCGCCTTCCCCCCACCGAGGCGCCCGAGCTGCCTCCACCCTCCGAGCTGGAGCGTCTGGCCGACAGCTACGCGATCCTCTCGCTCGATGCGCGACGCCAGGTGGTGGAGCTGTTCCGCCCGACCCTCGAGCGACTGGGGGCACGGCCGATCGCCCGACTCTCGGAGCACCCGCCGGGGCGCGTCCGGATCGGCGGCCTCGTCGTGACGCGCCAGCATCCGATGACCGCCAGGGGCACGGTCTTCCTGGCCCTCGAGGATGCGACGGGGATGGCGAACGTGACCCTCTGGCCCGACACCTGGGTACGCCTGCGGAGCGTCGTGCGGCGCCACGCCCTGCTCCTCGTCGAGGGCCAGCTCCAGCGCGAGGGCGCCGTCGTCAACCTCGTCGCGCGGGGGGTCTGGCCGCTCCCCGAGATGGCCCGGGGCGTCGGCGGACCGGGGCGACCCGCAGGCGTACGGCAGCTCGGCTACGCGGGGACGCGGGGACGCAGGGACGCAGGGACGCGGCGAGGGTGAAATGCGTGGACGGCGAGCGCCTCCGGGGTCGAGACGAGCACCACCCAGGCGATCATGTCGACCGTGGTCTGTTCGGACCCCAGGCCGCAGGCCACCGCGCATCGGTGACCACCCTGGCCTTCTGCGCCGACTTCGGCGGGCCCTGGCGGGCCCACACCTCGACGAGGATCGGCGGATCGTCGGAGGCTCCGTCCACGGTCACCTGGACGCCTCCGTCGAGGGGGAAACGCTTCACCAGAAGTGGGACGTCGAGCTCGCGAGCGAGTGCGGCCAGGATGATCGCCTCCGCCTCGCGCTGTTCAGCGCTGTCGCCGGGCAGCAGTGTGGAGCCATCCGCTTGCCGGTGGTTCAGTCCCGGTCCCTGGCCTCCGGCGCTCACCGCCCCCACAGCAAGCGCCAGAAACCACCGCGGGCGAGCGCCCGCCCGACGATGCGGTTCTTCGCCCGGCGAGCCATGCGGTGCGGGTTGCCCGATGTGAGGGCCGAGACGTCGTTCGCCAGTCGGGCCGTCCGGTACAGCTGCGACACGAGCCCCCGTCCCCTCATGCCAGCGCCTCCTCGATGAACGCTGCGGCATCCTCGGCGAGCGCGGCGCGCTCCGCCTCCTCGGCCTCGATCAGCTCCAGGAGGCGTCGGGCCTGATGAGGGCGCTCCAGGCCGATCGTCAGGCCGAGGCTCAACCAGTAATCGGCCGTCTCCAGGGCGTCCGGGCGGACGTCCTCGGGGAACTCTGTGAGCGCCTCGGCCATCGCCCGATGCAGGGCGCGACCGTAGCGCTCCCAGTCATCCTCGCTCGTCGCCATGGCTCCCCTCCTCCTGGGTCCGGTGGAGATCGTCGACCATCGCCTCCGCGTGCGGTATCGGAGCAGGGCGTCGCGCCCGGTGGAAACGACCATCGGCGTGCAGTGTACGGGCGCGCATCCACGCGTCCAGTCTCCCGCACGATCAGTGGATGGCGCCTCTCCCGCTGCCGCGACCAGGGAAGCGCCCGTGTGCGATCGGTCGTACCCGCCGATCAGGTCCCTTGACGGCGGACCGACCGCGACCAATAGTCGCTGCGACATGGTCGCCACGAACGGACCCAGACCCCACGCCGCTCAGCCGACGACGGGCGCCAGCCGGGATGGGGAGCCCGTGCTCAGCGCCGCGGAAGCCGCGGCTCGGATCGGCCGCCTCTTCCCTGAGGTCTACCGCCGCTACCACTACGCACAGCGGCTGCACCACGGGGCCGACCTCCCGGTCACGAGGCAGGCGCTCCGGGTACTCCAGCACCTGTCCGCGAGCGGGCCGCTCACCGTCGGGGAGCAGGCGGTCCACCTGGGTCTGCGGCGCAACTCGGTCTCGGAGCTGCTCCAACGGCTCGAGGTCAAGGGCCTGGTCGCCCGGGTCCGCGACGAGCGGGACGAGCGACGGGTCCTGGTCTGGCTCACCGATGCGGGTCGCGCGGTCATCGCCCGCGTGGGCGAGGTGCTTGCGCCGGACTTGCTCGGGGATGCGCTGGCGGCTCTCTCGCCGGCCGAGCGGGCCACGGTGGTCCGCGGCTTCGAGCTGCTCGCTGCTCATCAGCCAGCCCAACTTCATGCTCCGCCCCGCCCGGGGCCGGCCCACGAAAGGACACCACGATGACCGTCGCCGCCTGCGAGTCCTGCGGCATGCCCCTGGCCACCGACACCGACCACGCCCTGGCCGACCCGGCCATCCCGTACTGCCACTACTGCGCCCCGGAGGGCACTCTGCCGGCCCCCGAAGAGCGCCTGGAGCGCTTCATCCAGTGGACCATGCGCCAGGAGGGCCTGGACCACGATGTGGCCCGGGCGAAGGCGCTGGCCTACATGAAGACGATGCCGGCATGGAAGGACGCCTTCTAGGTCGCAACCCCGTCCACCCCGCCGTCGCAGCGGCTCATGGCCTGGATGGATCCTCGCGCGACAGCAGATAGAGGGCCATCACGAGCGGCGTGCGTGCGAGCACGCTGTGCCTGGTGTCGGCGGGGATCCGGAGCCACGTTCCCGGGACCGCGGCGTAGGCATCGTCCCCGGCGGTGAGGTCGCCCTCCCCGGACAGGATGTGGATGATCGCCGGGCGGGCCGAGGTGTGCTCGGAGAGCCGCTCGCCCGCGGCGAAGGCGAACAGGACGAGTTCGACCCCGGCCTCGTTTGAAAGGGTCTGGCTGTGGATCCCGCGGGCCGGCACGGGGGCTTCGGCGATCAGGTCCCGGAAGAACGTGCGGGTCGTGCTCATGGCTCCACGATAGCGCGCGCGAGGCGAGCAAGCGGGCCTGACCGTCGGCCCGACCTCCGGCATCTGGAGACGGCGGCTGTACCGGCCTGCCTGATCTGGCCTCAGCGCCCGGGCTCCTCCCCTCGGCGCGCGCCTCGTCCGGTGGGATGGGCGGGCCCGATCACCATCAACGCGGCGGCGAGCCTTGAGGGTATCCGCCACTCCGGCCGTTCGGCGCCTAGCGACGGAGGTGCAGCGCCACTGCCCGCGCCTGCTCTTCGAGGACATCGTCGAGCGGCGCGAACGGGACCTCGCCATAGCGCCGCCGGAGCGCGAGCCGGACCAGGTGGTCGGCAAGCGCCGGGTTCTTGGGCAGGACGGGTCCGTGGAGGTAGGTGCCGTAGGCGTTCTGGAAGACGGCACCTTCGGTGTGGTCCTTGCCGTTGTTGCCGGCGCCCACGACGACGCGCCCGAGCGGTCGAGCCCCCGCACCGAGATAGGTCCGACCGCCGTGGTTCTCGAACCCGACGAGTGTCCGGCCCTCCCACTCCACGACCACGTTGCCGACCATCCGCCCGCGCCCCGCGCTCGTGATGTCCCGGATGGGGACCTTCTCCTCGGCCGCCCAGTGGATCGTCTCGGCATCGAAGATCCCGAGGCCCTCGAGGTCGTCGCCGCGGAAGGGACGGTAGCGGCGGCCCCACATCTGGTAGCCCGCGCAGATGAGGAGCGCGACGCTGCCTGCGTCGATGGCCTCGCGGATGGCGTCGCCCTTCGCCACCACGAGGTCCCGGGCGATCAGGCGCTGCTGCGAGTCGGCGCCCCCGCCCATGAAGAAGAGATCGACGGCGTGCGGTTCGATCGGCGTGCCGGCCTCGAGCGGCAGGATCTCGACGTCGATGCCCCGCCAGCGGCAGCGCTGCTGCAGACACAGCACGTTCCCCCAGTCGCCGTACTGACTCAAGACGCTGGGATAGAGGTAGCCGATCGTCAGCTTGACCGCGCTCGGGGAAGACGCGCCGGGCGTGCTCACGACCGTGGGTCTCCCGTGCCGCAGGCGCTCACGCCTGCCAGAAGGGGACGAGGTGCCCGCGCCGCACGAACCCCTCTCGCAGCGCCCACATCGCCGTGTACGTCGCGATGATCGTGAGCTCCTCGCCGGGCGGGGTCCGGCGCAGGCCCTCGGCGACGGCATCCGCCAGGGCGGGGATCGTCGACAGCGCGGGGCGGCCGTCCGGCGGCCCCTCGAGAACCCCCGCGTACTTGAGCCGTACCGCCAGATCGGCGGCGCGGTGGCCCGAGGCGATCACCCACTCGAGGCGGCCGCAGAGCTGCTCGAAGGCGACGTCCCAGATCCACGAGACGTCGCGGCTGTCCTGCGTGTTGTCGTTGAGCGCGAGGACGAGCCGCAGCGTGCTGCGGGTGCGGAGCAGGATCTCTGTGACCTGGTCGAAGCTGCTGGGGTTCTTCACCAGCGCGAGCAGCACCCGCCGACCATCGACCTCGAACCGCTCCAGCCGGCCGAAGGCCCCCGGCACGTCCCCCACCGCCTCCCTCACGACGTCGGGTCGGACACCGAGACTGTACGCGGTCGCCGCCGCCGCGATCGCGTTGTACGCGTTGAAGATGCCGGGCAGCGGCACCGCGAGGGTCTGCGGCCCCCAGGGCGTCTGCAGCTTGATCGTGGAGCCCTCGAGCCCCCCGACCTCGACGTGCCACGCCGAGAGGCGGGGCGTCGGCCGGTGCCAGCCGCAGGAGGCGCACGCATAGTGCCCCAGGTGTGCGTAGAAGGAGAGGCTGTACTGGAGGTCGCTCGCACAGCGCGGGCAGCGGCGCGAGTCGGCGCTGTGCTGCAGGCGCGACCGGCCCCAGCGTCCGTCCTCCAGCCCGTAGTAGAGCACCGGGTTCGAGACGGACTCCCCGAGATAGGCCACCAGCGGGTCGTCGGCGTTGAGGATCAGCGTCGTGGAGGCCGGGAGCCGCTGGAGCGCCGTCGCCCACAGCGACGCCACGAAATCGACCTCGAAGTAGCGGTCGAGCTGGTCGCGGAAGAGGTTCGTGATGAGGATCATCCGGGGCGCCAGCCCGTCGATCACCGCGGGCAGATGGCCTTCGTCCACCTCGAAGATCCCGATCAGGTGCTCGCTCGCCGGAAGCCGTCCCCGCCAGCTGGCCTCGGCCAGCAGCGTGGTCGTGATGCCGCGCAGCATGTTCGACCCCTCACGGTTCGTGAGTGGGGTGAGGCCGGCGCCCCGGACCGCCGCCACGATCATCCGTGTGCTGGTGGTCTTGCCGTTCGTACCGGTGATGAGGAGCGAACCGTTCGGGATGTGCTGCGCCAGCTCACCGGCCAGCCGCGGATAGATCCGCTCGGCGACGAGACCGGGGAGCGAGGTCCCACCGCGGCCCGACCGGCGCAGCAGCCAGCGGGTCCCCTTGCCCGCCTCGAGGGCGACCAGCCCGGCGGCGTTGGGAGACACGGACCGACAGCCCCGCTCAGGCGCGCTTCTGCGCGAGGAGCGAGATCCAGTACGGACGCACGATCATCTCGAGGACTCCGCACTGCTGGGCGAAGGGGAGCCGCTTGACGCGCCGGACGAACCCCGGGCTGGCCGAGTGCTCGGCCACATCGAGCGGGATCTCCTGGTCGTAGTAGTCGGTGAGGCGCAGCACCGCCATGCCGTTCGCCTCGAGCCACGCCACGATGTCGGCGAGCTGCAGGTGGTTCTCCCAGACGTGGAGGAACTCGTCCACCACCCAGTCGTCATCGTGGAGGTCGACCGGCGGCGCCGTGTAGTAGTTCTTGAAGTTGCGGTCCCCGGTGGCCCATTCCCGCACGATCGTGAGCTTGCGGTCGAAGTCGAGCGGATCGCAGTCCCAGGCCAGGGTCCGGAGCATCTCCTGCTGCACGCGGCGCTCCCAGTTGCCGTAGTAGCCGTAGATGCCGGCGCGCAGCACGCCGCCTGGCTGCAGCGCACGGGCCAGGATTGCCACGCCCTCGGCGGGATCCGGCAGGTGGTGGATGGTGCCCCAGGAGACGATGTAGGCGAAGCGGTCCTGGTCCTCCATCTGCATGATGTCCTGGACCAGGGCGCGCGCATTCGGCACGTGCTCCGCCGCCAGCGTCGCGTTGGCGCGCTGGACCGACACCGGTGACAGGTCGTAGCCGAGGAACCTCGTGTCGGGGAACTCCTGCGCGTAGTCGAGCATCATCAGCCCGGTGCCGCAGGCGAAGTCGCCGAACTCCTGCCCTCTCGCGTCGACGCCCATCTGCTCGAGGAAGCGCCGGACGTAGGCCGCGTGGTTGCGGTACGTGTGCTTCCGCTGGGCGGGCGGGAAAGGATGCTGACGGTACATCTCCCGGACGCGCGCGATGATCTCGTCCCGCGTGACCGCCTGGTCGCTCGGGGGCACAGATCGCGAGCCGGCGGTCATCTGCCGCTCCCTCCCGCCAGCGCACATCCAGGCCTGCTGCCCCGTCCTGCTGGCGCCCGGACCACCGCCACCACCTCCCCAACGTGCCGGCGCGGCCACCGTACTGAGCGGCCCGCGCCGTGTCAAGGTTGGGGGCTCGACTGTTGTGGGGCTCGACTGTGGGGGGTCCGGAGGATCCCATCCACGTCCGCTGGCTGGAGCGTCGCGCCGCCTCCGCAGCCAGGGAGCCCCCGGCGGCGGGGGCCGCGGATGCCCCCGCCGATGCTCTACCCTGTGCACCGTAGACCTGCTCGAAGGAGACCGCGGTGGCCAAGGACAAGAAGCCGAAGAACAAGCCGGGGAAGGGCAAGAAGGGCAAGTAGCTCGCGCGACGCACGACGTGCCCGATGGCCCCGGACAGCCGACCGGGGCCATCGCTGTCGATCGGGCGCACCGAATGGGCCTGCCAGCGCGTCCCTGGGCCGGCGTCGCGTCGGTCCTGGGCCTTGCCGCTCTTGTGCTGCTCGGCTGCGGCTCCCTCCCTGCCCCCAGCGGCGCGGCCAGCGCGTCACCGGTGGCCAGGCCGACGGCCGGGGCCGCCGCGAGCGCGGCGGTGGATCAGGACGGCAACGCCACACCGCCCAGCCCGGGCGAGGTCCTTCCCGCTCCCGCGCCGACGACCCGTTCCGCTGTGGCTGGCGGTGGTCGGCTGCCCGGCGAACCCGACCCCCGCCTCACCCCAGGGGCGTTCAACCCGGCCGTTACGCAGGCCTCGATCGGCTCCACGATCTGCGTCTCAGGCTGGACGGCCACCGTGCGTCCGCCGCCCAGCTACACGTCCGCCCTCAAGGTCCAGCAGATCGGCGAGTACGGCTATACAACCACGTCGACGGCCGTCTACGAAGAGGACCACCTCATCCCGCTCGAGCTCGGGGGCGCCCCGAGCGACCCGCGCAACCTCTGGCCGGAGCCGTACTCCGTCAACCTCGCCGACGGCACGCCGGTCGGGGCGCGGGTCAAGGACGCCTACGAAACGCTGCTCAGGCAAGCGGTCTGCGCGGGGACGATCAGCCTGGCGGCGGCGCGCGCTCGCATCGGCGACCAGTGGGTCCACTCCTACCTCGGCATCCCCATGGCCTCCACTCCCACGCCCACGCCCGCAACGCTCTCGGCAGCCCCAGGGGCGCGGGCCACGCCGCGGCCCACGATAGCCGCCGGTCGCCTCACCGTGACCCTGACCGCGGTGCCAACCTCCGTGCCCGCCGGGTCGAGCGCGACCGTCGCCGCCCGTTCTCTCCCCGCCGCCGTCTGCACGATCACCCTCACACTGCCGTCGGGGCGGATCTCCACGGTCGCCGCGCTGCTCCAGTCGCACTCCGCAGACGCCAGCGGCGCCGTCTCCTGGACCTGGACGATCACCGCCAACACGAAGCCCGGGACCGCGACGGTGACCGTGCACTGCGAAGCGAACGGAGCCTCGGCGACGGCGTCCCATCCGTTCGCCATCACCTGAGCGCCAGCCGCGGGGCCACCCGGCAGCAGAGCCGATCAGGCGCTGGCCAGCCGGCAGAGCGGGGCGATGCGTTCGTCCTCGACCCGCGTGCCGCCGGCACATCCCGGCGGGGGACACAGAGCCTCGCCGGCCGGCCGGAGCGGCGGCGGCGCGAGCGTGGCACCCGAGCGGCGCCAACACGACAGGGGGCCACGGTGCTGGCCGGACCTGCCTCGCAGGAGCGACTGAACAAGCAGCAGCGAACCGAGGTTGCCGCTACCCCCCGGTCGTGACCTGCTCAGGTTCCTGCAGCAGCCCCACCACGGTCGCCAGGAATGCCGCGGCGGGCGCCCCGTCCAGGACCCGATGGTCGAACGTCAGGCTGAGCACCATGAGTATGCGTACCGCGATAGCGCCGCCCACCACGGCGGGTCGCGGGCGGGCCCGGCCGAGCCCAAGGATGGCTGTCTGCGGTGGGTTCAACAACGGCGTGAAGGCATCGACGCCGTAGCCGCCGAGGTTGGTGACGCTGAAGATGCCGCCTTCGGTCTCCGCGGTTGCCAGCCGAGCCGTGCGCGCGCGCTCGGCCACCTCGGCGATCTCGCGGCCGAGGGCCTCGAGGCTCTTGCTGTCGGCCGCGCGGACGACCGGCACGACCAGGCCGTCATCGAGCGCCACGGCGACGCCGATGTCGATCTGGTCAGGAAGGATCAGGCCTTCCTCGGTCCAGCGGGCACCCACCCGCGGGTGCTCACGGATGGCGAGCGCGCAGGCCCGCACCGCCGCCTCCGTGTACGAGACGCGGCGACCCCACTCGACGGTGAGCCGCTCGAGGTGCTCACCGAGCGCGGTGACGTCGGCCTCTGCGGTGAGCGTGAGCTGCGCCGTCGAGGCCAGGCCCTGGTGGAGCCGTTCGGCGATCGTGCGGCGCATCGGCGTGATCGGTTCGACGCGACCCGCGCGCGCTGCTGCGGGCGCTCCGCCCGGAGCGGGCAGTCCGCTTGCGGTCGCGCGGATGTCGGACTCGACGATACGGCCGCCGGGACCCGTGCCCACCACGGTCGCGAGGTCCACGCCCAGCTCGCGCGCCAGCCGCTTCGCGGCGGGCGACGCGGGCCCGCCCGGTTCCGCCGCGACGGCCGCGGGCGCGGCGGCTTCTGCCGCGGCAGCAGGGGCAGCAGGGGCTTCCTCGCCGGCCGCAGCCTCGATGACCACGAGGACGGCGCCCTGGGCAACCACACCGCCGGGCGCGACGCGCAGCTCCCCGAGGCGGCCGGCGGCCGGCGCGTGAACCTCCGCGCTCATCTTCTCCACCTGGACCTCGGCGACCAGGTCGCCCTCGCGCACCGTCGCCCCGGGCTCGACGAACCAGGCGACCACGATCCCCTCCTCGGTCGTGTCTGACAGGTGGGGCATCAGGACCTGATGTGGCATGTGTGCCTCCTCCGACCCGCGGCCCGGGCCTCTGCTGACGCCACAGGCCAGGCGAGACGGCGGGGGAGACCGGGGCGCAGGAGCTCCCCCGCCACCCGACACGGCCTCGGGCTAACCCTCGACCAACTGGCGTGCCGCGGCTGCGATCTTCTCGCGGTCGGGCAGGCAGAACTGCTCCAGAGGGCGGCTGAACGGGACCGGCACGTCCGGGTAGGCCAGGCGGGCCGGCGGTGCGTCAAGATGGTCGAAGGCGCCCTCGATGGCCGCCGTGATCACCTCGCCGCTCATGCCGAAGCTTCGGTAGTCCTCGTCGACCACCAGCAGCCGATGGGTCCGGCGCACCGACTCGACGATGGCCTCACGGTCGAGTGGAACGAGCGAGCGCAGGTCGAGCACCTCCGCTTCGATCCCCTCCTTCGCCAGGTCGCCGGCCGCGTCGAGCGCGCGATGGACCATGAGCGACACCGTGACGATCGTCACGTCCCGGCCAGCGCGCTTCACGTCGGCCTTGCCGATCGGGACGGTGTAGGCCTCCTCGGGGACCTCGCCGGTGGCGCGCGGGTTTGGCGTCATCCAGCCGAGTCCCATGATCCCCTTGTGGAAGAAGTAGAGGACCGGGTTGTCGTCCCGGATCGCGGAGATCATCAGGCCCTTGGCGTCGTAGGGCGTCGAGGGGATGACGATCTTCATGCCGGGGAGATGGGCGAAGAGGCCGTAGAGCGTCTGGGAATGCTGGGCGGCGTCGCCGTAGCCGCCGCCGATGGCGGTGGTGATGACGACGGGCACCTTGACGTTCCCGCCTGACTCGTAGTGGATCTTCGCCATGTGGTTGTAGATCTGGTCCATGCAGACGCCGAAGAAGTCGACGAACATCAGCTCGGCGATCGGCCGCATGCCGGAGATGGCGGCGCCGATGGCCGCCCCGATAAACGCCGTCTCCGAGATCGGCGTGTCCATGATCCTCGTGGGCCCGAACTTCGCGAGCAGGCCCTCGGTCGCCCCAAAGATGCCTCCGTAGACCCCGACATCCTCGCCCATGACGAAGACGCTCGGGTCGCGCTCCATCTCCTGGGCGATCGCCTCCGAGATGGCCTTCGACGTCGTCAGCAGACGCCTGGTCTCGACAACCATCGTGCGGCTCCTTCAGCTACGCGAACACATGCAGGAGGGCCGCCTCGGGCACGGGGTACGGGCTCGAGCGGGCGAACTCGACCGCGCCGGCGACCTCGGCCCGCGCGAGCTCCCAGGCTCCCTCGACGTCGGCCTGCGTCATGGCCCCCGACTCGATCAGCTGGCGCTCGAAGCGTCGGATCGCGTCGCGCTGCGTGATGGCCTCCATCTCCTCCTTCGTGCGGTACAGCTGCGGGTCGCCCTCGAAGTGGCCGAGCAGCCGGTCGGTCTTGATCTCGATCAGCGAAGGCCCTCCGCCGCGGCGGGCCCGGGCGACCGCCTCGCCGGCCGCCTCGTACACGGCGACCGGGTCGTTGTCGGGGATGAGCACGCCAGGCATCCCGTAGGCGGAGGCCCGGTCGCTGTTGTTGGCTATCGCGGTCGCCCTGTCCTTCGGCACGCTGATGGCCCAGGCGTTGTCCTCGCAGACAAATACGACCCCCAGCTTCCACAGGGCCGCAAGGTTGAGCGATTCGTGGAAGGCGCCCTGGTTCGCGGCCCCCTCGCCGAAGAACGAGACGGCGATGTCGTCGCGTCCGAGCTTCTTGAAGGCCAGCGCGTGCCCGACCGCCGTGGGCATGCCCTCCGCGATGATCCCGCTGCAGCCGAAGTTGGTGGCGGGATCGAACAGGTGCATGTGACCGCCCTTGCCGTGCCCCAACCCGGTCTCCTTGCCGAAGATCTCCGCGGCAAGCCGCTTCATATCCATGCCGTGGGCGAGGGCGACGTGGTGCGGTCGGTGCGTCGCAGTGACGGCATCGGTGGGTCGAAGATGGGCACAGACGCCCGCGGCCACCGGCTCCTGCCCGGCGGCCAGGTGCATCTCCCCGGGAACGGGCCCGGCCGCGATGTCGAAGGCCGGCGTCTTGCCCTCGAAGTAGATCTTCTGGAGCGTCTCCTCGAAGACGCGGATGCGCACCATCTGGTGGTGCAGTGCACGGAGTGTCTCGTTGCTCGGCATCGTCTGTCCTCCGTCATGGTGGTGATCCGGTCAGGAGCCGACTGGGTGCTCTGTCTCACCTCCCCTCGGGGCCTCCCCGGTGGCATGCCACGCGGGGTGCGCATAGCGCTGGACGAAGAGGCGGTCGGCC